>NZ_JBFRPK010000002.1:0-26785 GCF_041471965.1 Vibrio sp. 10N.261.51.A3 | reverse complement strand
ACGCCATAGTCGTTTGTTAAGTTTCAGTTTTCTGCACAAACTCATTGTAGAATTTCATTGCATCCTCTTCAGAGCCCAAAGCGGTGCTGATGAGCATCTGCAAGCTCCACAAACGTCCCGGAACGACTTCATCTAAGTCTAAGTCAGCAGGATAACTCTCAGGGTCGATAGCCATTTCTAGGTTTACAAACCACCAAATTTCTATCTTCCGCAATAAGCCCACCATATCATCAAAGCTTTTTGCCACATCAAAGTCGCAGCCTTGGGAAGCGAACTTAAATAGTTCATGCGTCAGTTCATTACGATGACGTTTAATACGCTCATATACTTCAATATCAGCGTCATCAATAGCGTCATGTTGCTTTAACCATAAAAGCGAAGCATAGGTTCGACTACGGTTTAGCTTTAAAACTTTGAGCTTATAATCATCGCTAACAAGTGGGCCGTTTTCATCAAATCCATTTGTAAAGAACTCTCTAATTTTATCTTCGATACTACTTTTTAGCATCTCGAATGCCATCGAGTGTACAGACGCCGTGATTATATTGTTCTTGAGCGACACTGGATTGAGAAACCTTTCCCATGACGCTTTTACTTCTTTATCCATTGCAACTGAACTCCAATGAAACTTAACATTTTAATATTGTGCAAGCACGAATCCATCCGCTTAACATATCAAAAAGGTCACTCATAACCAACTGAATGCTATGCATTTAATATAAAAGTGGGTCTAAACATTAAGTATGAAAACGTGCAAGCACATATTGCCGACTATGTAACGCTCGCCCTCATTCTTAACTACCCATGAATCTGTAGTATAATCAATAACTTAAAATAAGCCTCTCGTTAAATTCGTGCTCAATCAGAGTTAAAAACCACTCTTTTTTAAGTCATTAATTATTCAACAAGCAATAAACTGTCTGTATGTACAGATTTTGTGAGGGGAATATATGGCGAGTCAATTCATGCAGGCAATTTGCGAACATATGACGATGCGAGGCTATAGTCGCAAGACAATCAAAGCCTACTGTTACTGAATAAAATACTTCATTCATTTTCATAAGCTTAAACACCCTGAACAGATGCATGCCGCTGAAGTTGTCTCCTTTCTTTCTCATTTAGCTAATCAACAAAAAGTAGCCATCAATACTCAAAAGGTAGCTCTCAATGCTCTAGCCTATTTATACAATCAATTTATTAAGCAACCTCTAGGAGACTTAGGGTTTAGCTATGCGACTCGGTCTCGAAAAATTCCTAGCGTACTCAATCATGCGGAAGCTATCTCGGTGATCAATGAAATAGATCCTAAATATCAACTGTTTTTTCGCTTGTTGTATGGTTCAGGTTTGAGAGTATCGGAATGCCTGAGGCTTCGAGTACAAGATATAGATCTAAAACAAGGGTCTCTCACTGTTCACAATGGGAAAGGAAATAAAGACCGAGTGACAATTTTAAGTTTTTCACTCACTGAAGCTATACAAGACAAAATTTCACAAGTTGCAGTTCTGCTCGCTAAAGATAACTTGAATGGGTTTGGGCCATCTTTGCCTCACCGATTAGGTAAAAAATACCCGAGTGCCTATCGACAACTTGCTTGGATGTACCTATTCCCATCAAAATCCGTCACTCAACACTCTGAGTCGGGGATCGTATGCCGACACCACCTACATGATTCGGTACTTCGAAAAACGCTGAAGAAGGCGACTAACTCTAATAAATTGCGCCACAAGCGAATTAGTTGTCATACTTTCAGGCACAGTTTTGCTACGCAACTTCTAAAGTCAGGCTCCGATATCAGAACGGTTCAAGAGCTACTGGGGCACAGTGATGTTAAGACAACTCAGATTTACACTCACGTTATTGGGCAACACTTTAGTGGCACGACTAGCCCGCTAGACGGCTTATAACGAAACTCCCTCATCGATAGTTGAACCTTGGCTTGATGGCTTCTGTCTAACAAGGTTGTCTGATATGGTGGCGGCAGAACTTCAGCAATTGTTTAGATAGTATTGAATATGAAAACACTAACCATACTTGATGGCGGCATGGGCCGAGAACTCAAAGAAATTGGCGCGCCATTTTCTCAACCGCTTTGGAGTGCTCAAGCGCTGATTGAAGCACCCGAATTTGTCAGCCAAGCACATCAAAACTTTGTCGATGCAGGTGCTGAAATCCTAATCACCAATAGCTACGCCTGTGTGCCTTTTCACTTGGGTGAAGAACTCTTTGAACAACGAGGCTTTGAACTAGCCGCACTGTCTGGTGAGCTGGCTAAAGCAGTTGCTAACAATGCTTCTCACACCGTAAAAGTGGCGGGCGCGATTCCACCGCCATTTGGCAGCTACCGACCAGACTTATTTAAGGTAGAAGAGGCAGCGCCAATCATTCAAACGCTTTACGATGCCCAGGATCCAAACATCGATCTTTGGATAGCGGAAACCATCTGCAGCCTGCAAGAGTTCGAATCCATTCATGCGGTTCTTAAGCAGTCAGATAAGCCGTGTTACTACGCATTCAGTTTGGAAGATACCAAGGGCGATTCTGCCAATATTCGTTCTGGCGAGAGCGTAACAGACGCCATCAAACTTGCCTGCCAATCAAACGCGACAGGCATTATGTTTAACTGTTCAGTGCCTGAAGTGATGGATCAAGCCATTATCGATGCCAAGAAAGTGATCGATGAGCTAGGCAGTGATTTAGAAGTTGGTGTCTATGCCAACAATTTTGCGCCTATCAGCAACGAACATGAAGCGAATGATATGTTTCAGGAGATGCGTGAACTGGATGGCCAAGGTTACTTAGCTTACGCAAAACGCTGGCACGCTCTTGGCGCGAATATTATCGGTGGCTGTTGTGGCATCGGGCCAAAACACATTCAAGCCCTAGCCGATTGGAAATGCTCCCTACAGAGCTAATCCTGAGCTTCAACTAGAATAAAATAAATAGAGAACAGGTTGAGAAATCTGTTCTCTATTTGTATGTGGCGTCTCTGAGTACACTGATACAAAACAACGATTTGGAGCAACTGATGAGCGACACGCAACGCAAAATTAAATGGGGCATCGCAGGGCTAGGCAATATCGCCAATCGATTCGCAACGGCAGTCTCAGAACACTGTCTACATGGTGAATTGTATGCCGTTGCCGCAAGAGATCACTCACGCGCAGCCACATTCGCCAACAAGTATGGTTGCGACAAGGCTTATGGTTCTTACGAAGAGATGGCGAATGACCCAAGTGTCGAAGCGGTTTACATCGCTACGGTTCACCCATACCACCAGCCACTTGCTGAACTGTTTCTGAAGAATAACAAGCACGTATTGGTCGAGAAGCCGGCTTTTACCAACCTTGGTGACTGGCTTGAGATGAAAGCCCTCGCCAAGCAAAATGGCGTGATGCTGTTAGAAGCAATGAAAACCGTGGTGTTTCCCGCATATCGTGAGCTCCAATCATTCTTGGTCGATAACAACATTCAGATAGATTCCATCGAAGCCAGCTTTGGTAACCATCATGACTATGAGCCCGATTTGTTTATCTTCAATCCGGATTTGTCAGGCGGAGCAACACTCGATGTTGGGGTCTATGGGCTTTGGTTCTTTTACGATCTGTGCCGAACGCTGGGTGTAAACCCTTCAAAACCTCAGGTAGAGATGTCGTGTCTTTATGAGGGAGCGAATGTTGATACCAATGCATGCTTTACATTCTCTGGTGATATAAGCGGTAAGATATCGGCATCAACAGTGCAAAACCTTCCCCGATCAGCACACTTGAGTGGACCTGAAACCAAAATCACCATTCACGAAAAATGGTGGAATCCGGCCTTTATTGAGATTGAACATCAAGGCCAAAAGTCGACCATTAACTACCGAGTGATAGGGAATGGATTCGAGTTTGAAATCGACCATTTTTCAGATTTGGTGCTTCAAGGCAAAACTGAATCGAATATCCTGAGCTCAGAGATAACCTCTCGAGTTCTCGATACGATGGAAAACGCACTGATTGATTCTGGCTATTCACATTTAACTCAACCTCGTCGTTAGGAAAAGCAAATTGGGCAACCTTAAGCGTAAGCTTGAACTGTATGAAAAGATATTTCAGGCTTTTGGGCCTGGAGTATCACACTGTCAGGTCAACCAACTGGCCACACTGCTGCACGTGAGTGAACGTCACGTTCAGACCTTACTCAAAGCGATGACAGCACAAGGCTGGATTGAGTGGCAAGCTAGCTCAGGCCGCAGCAAGAAGGCACAACTCACGTGTCTGGTTGAACCCATTGAGGCGTGTTACCAATACGCACAAACCCAAGCTGACGCAGGCAACATAGAACAGGTGTTTAGCACCTTGAGCTTCAACGGCCGCAATGCTGGCACTGAGTTGCAAGCCTTTCTAAGCAATACCAATCCGTCGACGCAGAATATCGCGTACATCCCGTTTCACCGAGAACTCGAAGCGCTTCACCCTCAACGCGTGCTTAGACGCACCGAACGTTTCTTAGTTATGCAAGTTTGCCAACGCCTAACCTCCGTTAAGCACGGCAAACTCAGCGGTGATCTGGCTTATCATTGGCAGGCTCATCAAGATGCAACACAGTGGCACTTTCAGATTCGTAATGGTGTTCACTTTCATAACGGTCGAACACTCGAACCTCAAGACATAGCACGCAACCTTAACTCTCTCTGCCAAAGCAAAATATGGCATCGCTGTTATCAGCATATTGATGAGGTCTCTGTCTCGGCAGGCAATGTGGTTGTCGTAAAGTTGAATCAACCTGATTGGCATTTACCGCGCCTACTTGCTAGGGCTGAAGCCTCCGTATTCGATCACTCATCACCGACTGATAGGCTGATTGGATCTGGCGCGTTCTCATTAGACATATTCTCAAGCAAGATGTTGAGATTGAGCCGCAATAGCGCCTATTCACACAGCACGCCGATTCTGAATCGAGTCGAGTTGTGGGTCTATCCTGAATGGGCACAGAGCAAAGCCTGCGCTCAAAATCAGGTGTGCGTGAAACTGCCCGAGAAAACGACCAGCGTGCGTGGCGATGACCATTCTTCCCAACCGGATTTCGGCTCAACCTTCTTTAAGATTCAAAGCCCGATGTTGTCTTCAACCGTTCGTGAGTTCACCGTTGAAGACACCTCTGAATGCCAAGCCCTTTTCGATCAGTTGTCAGTGTCTGGCGACCACAAAACCAGCGTGGAATATGGTCACTACCAAACTACCAAAGACGTCGTGTTGTGTAGCATTATTGATGAGAACGACACCTTCACTTCGTGGTTAAGCTTTTTCACTCGCTTCCCATTTGAGGACTTAGTGCTGCCTGCTGAGATGCTAGAGACAATCGAACAAGGCTTAGCTTAATAACAAACCAACCAGACTTTGAGTTAGCGATGAATGCACTGTTGTCGCTCCGGCATTGGTTGCATGAATCTGGGGTTGTGACTGAGCTCAAGCAAGAGGCGTTCAACTTAGAGGTTTCTGAAAAGATACACGGCGCACAAGTAAATGGTTTCGGTTGGTGCGAACTCGACAAGCTGTGGATTAGCCATTTGTAAGCGTATTTCGTAGCTGAATGTATTTCACAACCTAGCCCAACCAAGCTGCAACCAATCATTATGTTCAGTCACAGCGTAGGTCGAATAGGCTAAGGGTTAGCTCACTAGCGATAATTCAGACTCTTTATAGATACGGTTAGCCACTTTGTATGCAGCCGGAGACATCAGTGTCTCTTTGCATCTACGCTTAAATTGCTCGACTTCAATCGTTTGTTCTTCCAGTAAATAGCACAGCTCACTCAAGTAGTTAGCTTCAAACACAGCTTGACCAAGTGGTGTGCATTCGTATCGGCTAGACTCTTGGTAGCCAATCGCGGTCAACACTGATTCTGGCAGTTCCCAGAACTTAGCAATGGTGTAAGTCAGGCGAATAGAGTAGCTGTTCATCAGGCGCTTCAATGCCAACGAGTTAGGTGGAACAGAAGGATCAACATGCTTGAAGGCTTCTACCATCATCTGGAAAATGATCATCTTGCCTAAGTTGCGAATTAACCCAACAAAGTATGCCGCTGCTTGATCTTCTTGAGGTGAAGAGTCTTTCATCAACTCCTTAGAAAACGACGCGGTTTGAACACTGTGATTCCAAATTTTCTCACCGAAGTGACGCCAGTAAATATTGTTCCCCGGCGTGAAGTTCTTCATGTAGCTATTCACCACCCCTTCAATTAGCCCTTGTGAACCCATATTGAGGAAAGCAGTTTTTAAGTCAGTAACTTGTTTTTCACTGCGTTTGTAGAAGGCGCTGTTAGCCAGTTTAATCACATCGGCAGCCATACTCGGCTCGCGCTCAATCACTCTTAACAATGCATCGACATCAAACTCGTCGCTCTGTAATTCTGCCATTAACGTGGTTACAGAGGCTGGCATCACTGGCAGTTCATTAAGCAGGGCTTTTGGAGAGCGAATCAAACGTTCGATCTGACAAGCGACAAAATCACTAAATGGGTCTGACTCCGTTCGAAGGCGAGACTCTCCAAACAAATAATCAAGGAACTCACCATCGTGAAGGCTAAGCGTCTTATCGACGATTAATGATGATGACTGAGTGGACGACGGCGGAACAAAGATTGAAGACTGAACAGAATCAGTAGCAACGGTTTGTTGTTGCTCTTGTTGGGCAGGCTCTGCAGAGGGTTTGTTTTTTGAATAAACAAAAGGTGAGAATAGTGCCTGCAATACCCTTTTAAACATCAATACGGCTCCTAGATGATTATCAAACAGTTCGGGATATATAATGGCGGTAATTATCGCACAGTTAATTCATAAACCACACAATGATAAATGAATCATTAACTTTTCAGCTGTATAGGATCTGTTACTCAACGGGTTGCAAGACTGAGCCCGCCAGCATTCGCCAGAAACAAAAAAGCGAGCACATGATACTGGCTCGCTCTTACATAGATTAGATGCGTGACACCGTCTAAAGTTAACTCTGAGCGACTTTCAACACGATCTTACCAACGTGTTTTTTCTTTAAGAACTCATCTTGCGCTTTATGGATATCGGCTAGCGGATAAGAATCTGCAACGATGGCGCCAATCTGCTGTTTCTCAATACGGTTGACTAGGTTCTGGAATACTTGCGGTTCTAAAACCGTGCAACCAAAAAAGCTGAGGTCTTTGAGATACAAAGTTCGCACATCAAGCTCAACCATTGCACCACCAATCGCACCAGACACAGCATAACGGCCATGCGGTTTTAGGACTTCAAGAAACTCTGGCCACTTGTCACCAGCAACTAAATCGATCACCACATTCACGCTGCTTTCGCCTAGCGCGTTAACCAAATCTGAATCACGGGCAATCACTTCATCAGCGCCAAGTTCAAGTAACTGTTGGTTCTTGCTTGGGCTAGTGATGGCAATAACATACGCGCCGCGAGCTTTTGCTAGCTGAATAGCCGCAGAGCCCACACCGCCCGATGCACCTGAGATCAGCACGCGATCAGCTTCAGCCACGTTGGCGCGAGTCAGCATGTTTTCTGCGGTCGAATAAGAGCATGGGAAAGACGCCAGCTCAACATCCGACATTGTGCTGTTCACCGCGTAAGCGTGCTTAGCTGCTACTTTGGTGTATTCAGCAAAACCGCCATCGCACTCAGAGCCGAAATACCATGGCTGTGGTAGATCTCGCCCGTACACTTCGGTTAAACAAGGTTCAATCAGAACACGCTCACCAATACGATCAGCCGAGACTTCGTTACCAACAGCTACAATAAAACCGCACACATCGGCACCTTGGATGCGAGGGAATTTCAACGCTTCACCCGACCAACTGGCATCGTCTGAATCATCACTTTTTGCATACCAACCGATTCGCGTGTTGATGTCGGTGTTGTTCACGCCTGCTGCCATGACTTTGATCAGCACTTCATTAGGCTCAATTTTTGGAACAGCAATGTCTTCACGGTAGCCAAGCATTTCTGCCCCGCCGTGCCCTAGCATCTCTACGCCTTTCATTGTTTTCGGTAGTTCGAATTTCATCGTGTTTCCTCGAGTAATTTTGTCACCATATTCTGTGCTGATGCCACTGCTTCTTCGCCTAAGACTGGCCACGCGCTTGATACGCCTTCATGAAGTAAAAACAGTGGTGTCGCGAGATCCTCTCGAAGGCTCTGATTGCCTATAAGCAAACGAACTTGTTCTTTATGCTGTGTAACCGCTTGGCTGATAAGCTCATTATCGGGAAACGCGGCCATCGCATTCATCGACATACACCCGTGCGGCGCATATTCTTCTAACCATTGTTGAAGCTTGTTGAAGATATGAGTAACCGATGCGAGCCCCTTTTCAGGCGACGTTTCCAACAAGAAATCTAGGTAACGTTGATGTCGATACTCCAAGGCACCAACGATCATCGCTTCTTTTGAAGGGAAGTGTTTATACAAGGTTCTTAGGCTTACATCGCACGCCGTTTTCAGCTGTGCAACGCTCGGCTCAGCAAAACCTTGCTGGCTAAATGCCACCTCTAAGCTTGCTGCAATCTGTTCTCTCAACATAGTGCTCTCTCAATACCCGACAAAGGGTAGAATGATTGTTCTACCTACAGAGTAGAACGATCACTCTACCCCTGTCAATATCCAAATTTACAAACCAAGAAATGATAAATTCCGCGCCAAACAGGACACGGAATTTATCAATACAGATGAGAGACTTAGCGTTTAAGCTGGAGTCGACTGCGTATCGTCACCAGAACAGATAAAGCGCCGCAAAGTACCAACACCCCCCCTAAATCTTGAATCATTCCCGCTAAAGCGAGCCCTGAGCCGATCAAGGTGTAATAGATCAAACCAAACAGTGCGCCTGCACTTCCTGCTTGAGATTGGTAACGTACCAACGCTCGGCTCAATACATTGGGAATCGCAATGCCAAACGCCATAACCACCAACATCATTGGAAGCAAGAACCAGATCGTGTGTTGTGAAAAATACACACCCACCGCACCTAATGTTTGAAGCCCTGCTGCGATACCAATCAGAGACATTGAAGACACTTGTCTCTTCAACAATGTCTTGTTCACCAAGCTTCCCAACAGAGTCCCGAACCCAAGCACAATGCCGCTGTAGCCAAACTGCTCAACGCTAAATCCAAGTTGAATGAAGGCAAATGAACCCAATTGATAATAGGAAAACAGTGCAATATTGAACGACGCGACCAGCAACGCAGACATCCATATATCGCTATCTTTGACCATGTGAATACTGAGTGACTTTAACTGCAATGGCTGCTTAGATTGTTGCGTTTCAGGCAATGACCATAGGCTATGTGCCAACAGCACTAACACCATAATAAACAGGGCAATAAACACATATTGATGCCCGCCCGCTTGGCTTAATTGACCGCCAAGAAGCAGCCCGATGATTGGGCTAATCGACAGCCCCATCCCCATGTAACCAAACACCTTGGCCAGTTCAGCGCCGCTAAAGGCATCTCGCAACATGGTTTGTGTCACAACCGAGCCAACCGCAAGCCCGAAAGCGCCCATGGCTCGGGCTATCATCAACCAAACAAAGCTATTGGTTTGCATAGCAATGAGTGCTGAACAAGCGAATAACCCCATGCCCAATAACATGGTTGGTCGGCGCCCCCACTTGTCAGCTAACACGCCCCATACCACCACACCCACCGCAAATGCAGAGAAGTAAATCGATAGGGTTTGAGCAGCTTGTGTGTAACTGACATCAAAGGATTTCGATATTGAATCCAGAGTCGGGCTATAGATGGTTTCTGCGATTTGAGGGAACATCAGCAATAGCACCATTTGCCATAAAGAAGGTTTTGTTTTCATCATTTTTCCAAGACCAGTGAACTTGACGAGGAGTCTAGGGGAAACTAACCTTGGCTCGTTAACAACATTAAAACCAAAAACAACAAGATTGGGACAAATGGCATTAATCAGCGAAACCATTGAGTTTGATGCAGACAGCTTACCTGCGCCCGTAATAGGGATTGCGGCAGAGCTAGGTCAGCATGACTCAGGAATACATCACCACGTAAAAGGACAGTTGCTGTATGCTCCGCAGGGTTGCATCACCTTGACCTTAAAAAACGCCATTTGCATTTTGCCGCCGACTAAAGCCGTGTGGATCCCGCCTTATACCAAACATCGCGCGCAGATGACCAATGTGGTTGCTTATCGGTCGCTCTATTTTGATAGCAGTATTTACACCTGCCCGGAGGCCATTGAGATTGTGGAAGTGAACGAGCTTTTGAAGGCGCTGATCAATAAGATGGCCTTTTGGGATTGGAACATCGCACCGGAGCAAACCACCAACACCGCCAACCTATTCTGGGAAGAGTTTTACAGTGCTAACCAACACTCGTTTATCTTGCCACTACCGACAGATCGCCGCTTTAAAAGCTTTTGCAAACAAGTCCGAACCGCTTCCTTTCTTGCCCCAGCCCTCTCGACATTAGCGAACTCGGTTGGCGCAAGCACCAAAACGATTACTCGATTATTCAAAGCCGAAACAGGCATGACTTACCAAGAGTGGCGACAGCAATGGCGCTTGTTTAAAGCGATTGAACTGCTCTCAGAAAACCGACAAGTCGTTGATGTGGCTCATCTGCTAGAGTTCTCATCCAACAGTGCGTTTATCGCTTTTTTCAAACAGCAAACTGGACAAACCCCGTTGGCCTTTACCAAGTTAGGGGCGTGATTGTTGTTATCCAAACTCTGAAGTTTTACTGAGCTCAGATACAAAAAACCAGAACATGAGTTCTGGTTTTTAAAAGTATTTTAAAGCTAGATGCGGTCGTTACTTGGTATAGAAAGCGCGTTTCAATGCCATCTCTAAACCACGAACTTCAGCTAAGCCTTTCAATCGACCAATCGCCGAATAACCTGGGTTAGTGGTTTTCTTAAGGTCATCCAGCATTTGATGACCGTGATCCGGACGCATTGGAATTAAGCGGTGATCGCCCACTTCTGCACGACGATTTTCTTCATCCAAAATAGCCATCACAACGTTGTACATGTCCACATCACCATCGAGGTGCGCTGCTTCGTGGAATGTCATTGGGTTGCTCTCTTCACGCTTAGTTGAACGCAGGTGCGTAAAGTAAATTCGGTCACCGTGCTTTTTGATCATATTAACCAGATCATTGTCGCCACGAACACCGTATGAACCCGTACACATCGTCAAGCCATTCATTTTGCTCGGTACATGCTCGGTCAACCAATCAATGTCTTCGATCGTTGAAACGATGCGAGGCAAGCCTAGAATCGGACGCGGTGGATCGTCTGGGTGAACCGCCATCTTCAAGCCATTCGCATCACAGATAGGCATCAGCTCAGCGAGGAAGTAAGACATGTGCTCACGTAGCTTGTCTTTGTCGATTCCCGCATAGCGATCTAGCTGTGCTTGAAACGCTTCTAGTGTGTAACCTTCTTCAGCGCCTGGCAGGCCAGCGATGATGTTATTAGTCAGTTGCTGAATTTGCTCTGGCGTCATGTTGTTGAAGTAATCCAACGCTTGAGCTTGCTCTGATTCTGAATAGTCCGATTCTGCACCTGGGCGCTTCAAGATATGCAGCTCAAATGCCGCAAACGCGATTTGGTCAAAACGCAGTGCGCGAGAGCCATCAGGCATTTCAAATTCTAAATCGGTACGCGTCCAGTCCAACACGGGCATGAAGTTATAACAAACCGTATCGATGCCACACTCAGCAAGGTTAGACAGAGTTTGCTTATAGTTATCAATCCACTGCTGGTAGTTGCCAGTTTGAGTTTTGATCTCTTCGTGCACAGGCACGCTTTCTACAACCGACCACGTTAAACCTTTCTCTTCGATAATGGCTTTACGCTTAAGGATTTCTTCTTTTGTCCAAACTTCACCATTTGGAATATGGTGCAGTGCATTCACAATACCAGTTGCGCCCGCTTGACGAATATCGTCTAGCGAAACTTGATCATTAGGGCCGTACCAACGCCACGTTTGTTCCATGAGACTTACCTTTCTTTAAGACGCACTTAGCCGGCTCGAATTAATCAAGCTAAATGCAATAACGACTTCTTAATGGCAGCAATGACAATTACTGCCCGAGATAGCACCGGTCTACGCCGGTCTAAAGACGATTACCTATCTACAACCTAGTGAATGAATCAGCTTTCAAGAGGAGCCTTGTCGCTGAATTCAACATTAGCTTCAGAACTAGCTTTCTGAGCTAAGCAGCACCACTGGGTTGGAGCTAAATAAGTAACCATCAAAGTTTGGGTCATCAATGTCTGACAGCGCTAACAAACGCTGTTTAACATTCTCAAGGTGTTGCCACATTGCGTTCTTAGCAGCGACAGGGTCTTTGCGCTGTAAGGCGGCGAGGATACGAGCGTGATCATCTAACCATTCTTCACGGTAATCTTGACCACTGATGTGAGAGTGGAGTTTATTCCACATTGGACTCTTTTCGCGTCGATCCCAGGATTGTTTCAACATATCTACCAGCACAGAGTTTTGAGTTGCCTCTGCAATACACATGTGAAATCTTTCATCTCCGCTGCAATCGGTAGTGCCGCTTGCAAGCTCTTCGCGCTCGAGTTCGAGTGCAGAGCGCATCTTAATGATGTCGCCCGGAGTGACCTGAGTTGCCGCAAACTCCGCGATATTACTTTCCAGTAATTGGCGGGCCTGCAGCATCTCGAATGGACCAGCGTCATCACTGACCACATTCTCGCGAGAATGAGTTGGAATGTTCAGGACATAAACACCCGACCCTTTTTTCACCTCAACTAAGTTTTCAAGCTCCAGCATGATGATCGCTTCACGCACCACAGTGCGGCTTACATCTAGACGATCAGCAATATCGCGTTCTGGAGGTAACCTATCTCCGACCTTATACAGGCCTTCAATCAGTTCTTTTCTTAGTACTAACCCTATCTCCTGATAAGGTCTTTTCGGCTCGAAAGGCATCATGATGATATTGTCACTTCTTTCCATTGTATTTCTCTCGCCATCATAATGACCAAATATAATTGGTCAACCTCTATATCTTAAAATGCAGTAACACCTTGTTTTTGTATTACTCTTTTTTCTATATTTGCTCGTTATTCAACAGCCTGAATACGGTCAATCAATGCGCTCAATTCTGGGTCCGCTTTATCTAGCGCGTCGTACATAGGTTGAACCGCTAGTGCGAACGCAGCCTTGTCTGGTTCCACAAAAGTAACGCCCATTTTCTCGGCTTTAGCACGCTCTTTTGCTTCCGATTCAGCCCACAATTTTTTCATCAATTCAGATGAATCACTTGCCGCCTTCATTAGCGCATCTTGTTGTTCTGCAGTCAGTTTATCGTATGCTTTGGTTGAGATAACCAACACATCCGGAACCATCGTGTGCTCATCTAAGCTGAAGTATTTAGACACTTCACTGTGACGGCTCAAGCTGAAAGAAGGAATGTTATTTTCAGCCGCATCTACGACACCTTGCTGCAGTGCTGTGTACAACTCACCGTAAGCTAGTGGCGTTGGGTTACCGCCTAACGCTTTCACCATCGCAATTGCTGATGGGCTTGGTTGAACACGAACTTTCAAACCTTTCAGATCTTCTGGTGTGTTAATTGGCTTATTGGTATAGAAGCTACGCGCACCAGCGTCGTAGTAAGTCACACCAATAAAGCCGCTATCACGAGAAGAGTTAAGAATGTCACGGCCTACTTCACCATCAGTCACACTGTAGTAGTGCGCTTGATCGCGGAATAAGTAAGGCATGTTGAATGATGAATAAGCAGGAGAAAAAGCTTCTAGCTCAGCAGCATTACTTTTCACCATATCTAAAGCGCCGTTCTGCATCAGCTCCATAGATTCACGCTGTGTACCCAATTGAGCATCAGGGTAAATACGAATACGCACCTCACCATCAGTCAATTCACGTACTTCTTTCGCCATAAACGTCATCGCTTCATGTACTGCATGGTCACGAGGGTGGTTATGGCTCAGTTTCAATGTTGTCGCTGCATAAGCAGAAGCTGTTGCTCCAAAAGTCAAAGCAGCACCGACAACCGCACTAATCAAAGTTTTACGCGTCATCATCATTCTTATTCTCCGTGGATTGGTTATCCAAAATGTAGGGTGTTTTTTGTTATGGGCTCATATTGGGGCTCAAAAAAGGAACCGTCAAAGCTGAAATTAAAATTGATTGACCAAAGTCACAATAAAAACCCATAAATTGGTCAACCAAAATCATTTGTGAAGTTGCTCACGCCAACCAAAAAATGAATAGCTTATGATTCAGCCAGATTTTTGAACATCCCATCCCTACATAGAAACAATTTCTTACATTGGTAAACCAATTGTTATGAGATACGCAATTTTGTTGAAAGGAAATAAACATGAATAAATTGGTCAGTTACATAAATAGAGGGTTGGCCGCCTTTACAGTGTCTCTATCGTCTTTCTTGGTGCTATGCGTGATATGGCAGGTTCTATCCCGCTATGTTATTGGCAAACCAAGTACTGTTACCGACGAGCTCGCTCGTTACCTCTTTATGTGGGTAGCCCTGATTGGTGCTGCTTACACAACAGGTCTGAAACGCCACCTTGCCATCGACCTACTTACGATGAAGCTGACTGGCAAACGTAAATTAATCAACGAAATCATTATCCAAATAGCCATCGCTTCTTTCTCTTATATCGTTCTGGTACACGGTGGCAGCCAACTTGCAGCTAAAACACTTGCGATGGGACAACTGACTCCCGCTCTAGGTTTAGAAATGGGCTACATCTACTTCTGCTTACCGGTTAGTGGCGCTTTGATGATTTTTTACTCAGTCGTATTTACCTACGAACGCGTTAAACAATTAATGTCAGGTGACGATTTGATCACCGACTCACAACTTGATTGATAGAAGGATTTCACAATGGAATGGCAAGTAATACTGACATTATTCGGTAGTTTCGCTGTACTGCTTACAATCGGTGTACCGGTCTCTTTTGCGATTGGTTTATCGTCACTAGCAACCATCTTAATGAGCTTACCGCTTGAGCCTGCAATTGCTGTAGTTGCTCAACGTATGGCGGCAGGCCTTGATAACTTTGCACTATTAGCAATTCCGTTCTTCATTTTGGCGGGCAACATCATGAACCAAGGCGGCATCGCGCTGCGTTTGATCAACTTCGCGAAAGTGTTGGGTGGTCGTCTACCAGGTTCACTCGCCCACGTAAACGTGATGGCAAACATGATGTTTGGGTCTATCTCAGGCTCAGCGGTTGCATCGGCTGCTGCAGTTGGTGGCACTATGTCTCCTCTGCAAAAGAAAGATGGATATGACGAAAACTACTCGGCTGCGGTAAATATTACGTCATGTCCTGCGGGCTTGCTTATCCCACCCAGCAACACGCTGATCGTGTTCTCATTAGTTTCTGGTGGTACCTCTATTGCAGCATTGTTCTTAGCAGGCTACATCCCAGGCCTATTGATGGGGCTGAGCATCATGATGGTGGCAGGTATTATCGCGAAACGTCGTGGCTACCCAGTCGCAGCTCGTCCTTCCACATCAATGGTATGGAATACCTTCCTAAAAGCAGCACCTTCTTTAGCACTGATCGGCATCATCATGGGCGGCATCATTGGCGGTATCTTTACTGCGACTGAGGCTTCCGCAATTGCTGTGGTATACACGTTTGTTTTAGCTGTGCTTGTCTACCGCGAAGTGAAATGGGGTGATATTCCAAAGATCATCCTTGAGTCTGCAGTAACAACATCTATCGTTCTATTACTGGTTGGCGCATCAATGGGCATGTCTTGGGCAATGGCGAACGCCGATGTACCTTACATGATTGCCGATGCTCTACTCGCGGTTTCCGAAGACCCACTAATGATCCTACTGATTATCAACGTGATTCTGTTGATTGTTGGCATCTTTATGGATATGACCCCTGCGGTTCTTATCTTCACACCAATCTTCTTACCAATCGCGCTAGACCTAGGCATCGACCCTGTGCACTTCGGCATCATGATGACCTTCAACCTTGCTATCGGTATCTGTACACCGCCAGTAGGCAGTGCTCTGTTCATCGGTTGTTCGGTTGCCAACATTGCCATCGATAAAGTCATCAAGCCTTTATTGCCATTCTATGCCGCACTTATTGCAGCCCTAATGGCCGTTACTTTTATCCCTGAGCTGAGCTTGTTCCTACCTGAATTGGTACTGGGCTACGGTTCGTAATTTGGTCACAGATAGATTCTAAGACTGCTAAACACTCAAACGCTTTATCAAATAATAAAACCCCGCTGGTTCGCTGGCGGGAAAAGGAACTGAATAATGAAGACTGTTGCTAACTCTACGCTGCCAAACACTGTACTACGACCTGACTACGACCGTTCAGCACTCCAAAGCCGTATCGTGCACCTTGGCTTCGGTGCATTTCACCGAGCGCATCAAGCGTTGTTCACCAATGAAATGCTCAGCAAGACCAGCACTGATTGGGGTATTTGCGAAATTAACCTATTCGGAGGCGAAGACTTAATTGAATCACTTCGCACGCAAGATCACCTTTACACGGTTGCTGAAAAAGGCGCTGAATCCACAGACGTTAAAGTGATCGGCTCAGTGGCCGAATCTCTTCACCCAAGCCTAGACGGCATCGAAACCGTATTAGAAAAAATGGCCGAACCTCAAGTGGCTATCGTTTCTATGACCATCACAGAGAAAGGCTACTGCGCAGACCCAGCGACAGGAAAACTCGACAAAAATAACCCATTAGTCATCGCTGACCTAGCTAACCCAAGCGAACCTAAATCAGCATTAGGTTACATTGTGCAAGCGCTCAAAATTCGACGTGAACGTGGCTTAACACCATTCACGGTCATGTCTTGCGATAACGTGCAAGAGAACGGTCATGTAGCAAAAGCAGCGATCATTGAGTTTGCTCAACTGCTTGACCCAGAATTACGTGATTGGATTGAAACCAATGTCACCTTCCCATGCACCATGGTTGACCGTATCGTACCCGCAGCAACAGAAGAAACACTGACAGAAATTGCAGAACTGCTTGGTTGTGAAGACCCATGTGGCATCGCCTGTGAACCCTTCCGCCAATGGGTGATTGAAGATAACTTTGTGGCAGGTCGTCCAGATTGGAATGTCGCTGGCGCAGAGTTCGTAGAAGATGTAGTGCCTTACGAAGAGATGAAACTGCGCATGCTCAATGGCAGTCACTCTTTCCTTGCTTACCTTGGATACCTTGGTGGCTACGACCATATTTCCGACACTATGACGGATGCTGGCTACCGAAAAGCCGCTTTTGACATGATGATGAAATCACAGGCACCTTCGTTAACGATGCCTGAAGGGACTGATTTAGAAGGTTACGCAACCTTGCTGATCAACCGCTTCACTAACCCAAGCTTGAAGCACAAGACGTGGCAGATTGCGATGGATGGCAGCCAGAAGATCCCTCAACGTATGGGTGGCAGCTTACGATTCCATTTAGATCAAGGCTCAGATTTCTCGTGGCTTGCAACCGCCATCGCTGGCTGGATGCGCTATGTATCTGGCGTTGATGAGCAAGGCAATGAGATTGATGTTCGCGATCCAATGGCAGACACACTTCGCCAGATCTGCGACCAGCATGGACTCAATGTTTCTGTGGTTCCAGCATTACTTGCGGTTGAAGCGATTTTCCCTGCCGAGCTAGGCCAAGACCCGCAGGTCATTGATGCGGTAAGTTCAGCGTACCAATCATTAATTGAACACGGTGCCGTTGCGACCGTGGCTGCGTTATAAGGAGTACAAACAATGAAGAATTTCTTATGTGAAGACTTTTTACTGTCGAATGAGACTGCACGTCGTTTGTACCATGAACACGCAAGCCACCAGCCGATTTATGACTATCACTGCCATCTAAACCCGGCAGAAGTGGCTCAAGATCGTCAGTTCGAAAACATGTCTAAGATTTGGCTTGAAGGTGACCACTACAAATGGCGTGGTATGCGTTCAGCAGGGATTGATGAGCGTCTGATTACTGGAGGCGCAAGCGATTATGATAAGTTCATGGCCTGGGCTAGAACCGTCCCTCAAACCTTGGGCAACCCACTTTACCATTGGACTCATTTAGAACTACGCCGCCCATTTGGTATTACTGGCACTCTCTTTGGTCCAGAAACCGCAGACCAAATTTGGCACGAAGGCAACGAGCTATTAGCGACACCAGAATTTAGTGCTCGCGGCATCATGAAGCAGATGAATGTGGTGATGGCTGGTACGACAGACGATCCAATTGATTCTCTTGAACACCATAAGGCGATCGCTCAAGACAATTCATTTGATGTACAAGTGTTACCAAGCTGGCGCCCAGATAAAGCCTTCAAAATCGAACTCGACACCTTTGTCGATTACCTGCGCCAACTTGGTCAAGTAGCCGATATCGAGATCCGTCGATTTGATGATCTGTTGAGTGCGCTAGACAAGCGTTTAGTCCACTTTAATGCCCATGGCTGTCGTGCGGCTGACCACGGTATTGAAGTGGTTCGCTACGCACCTATTCCATCAGAATCGGATTTGGATGCCCTGTTAACTCGACGCCTCAATGGCGAAACGCTCACCGATCTAGAATGTGCGCAGTTTTCAACAGCGGTTCAGGTGTGGTTAGGCAAGCGCTACGCCGCAATGGGTTGGGTAATGCAGCTTCACATTGGTGCTCAGCGCAATAACAACACGCGTATGTTCCAGCTGTTAGGCGCAGATGCAGGGTTTGATTCGATCAGCGATAAGACGTTTGCCTTCGAATTGGCTCACCTGTTAGACGAGATGGATCAAAGCAACGAGTTACCTCGCACCATCCTTTACTGCTTAAACCCTCGCGATAACGAGATGATGGCAACCATGATTGGTAACTTCCAAGGTGGCGGCATCGCGGGCAAAGTTCAGTTTGGTTCTGGTTGGTGGTTCAACGATCAGAAAGACGGCATGCAACGCCAAATGGAACAGTTATCTCAACTTGGTCTGCTTAGCCAGTTTGTCGGCATGCTGACTGACTCTCGCAGCTTCTTGTCGTACACACGCCACGAATACTTCCGCCGAATTCTGTGTGACATGCTTGGTCGTTGGGCTGAAAACGGCGAGGTACCAAACGACATGTCACTGCTTGGCCCTATGGTCGAAGACATCTGCTTTGGTAACGCAAAACGCTACTTCGAAGAGAGGGCGTAACCGATGAAACATATCGCCATTATTGGTGAGTGCATGATCGAGCTGAACGGCAAACCGTTCGGCTCAATGCATCAAACGTTTGGCGGGGACACACTCAATGCTGCGGTCTATCTAAGCCGCGGCTGCGAGGCCAACCTCAATCAAGATGACATAAAAGTGTCCTACGTCACGGCTTTGGGCGCAGACCCGATTAGCAAGGGAATGTTAGAACGCTGGCAACAAGAGGGGGTGTCGACGGACCTTGTTCTACAAGACAGCCAACGTACTCCGGGTCTATACCTAATTCAGCTTGATGACGCAGGTGAACGTACCTTTCTGTACTGGAGAAACCAGTCGGCTGCACGCTACCTGCTACAGCACCCAGATTTCAATCAGATAAAGCAGGCACTGCGCAATGTCGATATGGTCTTTCTCAGCGGGATCACATTAGCGATTCTGCCTGAACAAGATCGTATCGAGCTATTGAACATCTTGGTTGAGTTGAAGGCACAAGGTGTTGAGATTGCCTTCGACAGTAACTTCCGCCCTGCACTTTGGCCACAAGACGAAAACCAAACCGTCAAAAACAGCTACCAGGCCATGTATACATTGACGGATTTAGCGTTGGTCACATTCGATGATGAACAATTAATTTGGGGCGATAGCTCTCCAGAACAAACTATCGAACGTCTAACGACGCTGGGTGTTAAGCGATGCATCGTCAAACTGGGTGCAGATGGCTGTCTCATTCAAGATGCCACCATTCAAAGTAACATACACCCAGATTCTGGTGCCGCTTCGGCTCCACTAGCGGTGCCAACCCTGCCTGTTGATCATGTCGTTGATACGACCTCGGCAGGAGACTCATTCAATGGCGGATTTTTATCGGCTTACCTTGCGGGCGAAGACTTAACAAAGTCATGCCAGCGCGGCAATACCATGGCAGGCGTCGTTATCCAACATCGTGGTGCCATTATTGCAAAAGAACTCACTCAAGCGGCCATCACAGCCATTTAAGGAATACCAATGTCTAACATCAAACAACAACTGAAAACACTGAAAGTTATCCCTGTGATCGCTATCGACAACGCTGAAGACGTCATCCCTCTGGGTAAAGTGTTAGCTGAAAATGGTTTACCTGCAGCAGAAATTACATTCCGTTCGGAAGCTGCAGTAGAAGCTATTCGTCTACTTCGTGAATCACAACCAGATATGTTGATCGGCGCAGGCACTGTGCTCAATCGTGAGCAAGCTATTGCGGCTAAAGAGGCAGGCGCAACGTTTGTAGTCTCTCCTGGCTTTAACCCAAACACGGTAAGAGCCTGCCAAGAGATTGGTATTGATATCATTCCTGGGGTCAACAACCCGAGCACAGTAGAAGCCGCTCTAGAAATGGGCTTAACCACATTGAAGTTCTTCCCAGCTGAAGCATCAGGTGGCATCAATATGGTTAAGTCACTTCTTGCGCCTTATACGGATATTGAGATCATGCCGACAGGTGGCATTAACCCAAACAATATTAAAGACTACCTAGCGATACCTCGCGTGCTCGCATGTGGCGGTACTTGGATGGTAGATCAGAAGCTGATTGAAGAAGGCAATTGGGAAGAGCTGGCTCATTTAACTCGTGAAGCCGTTCAGTTAGTCAATTAAACCTAATGCAATAGCATTTTGACGTTATATCTAGCCCTCCTTTTGGAGGGTTATTTTATGGTTGAGCATTATTCTTTCAAAGTTAATATTTAATCGTGCTCGATAGCATCTTAAAAATAAAGGCTAAATATGGAAAACTGGATAACACAAGGAGTTGGCGGCCTGGCTTTTTGTATCGGTGTAATGGCCTTTTGGCAAAAAGATGATATGCGTTTTCGCTACCAGATGATGATCTTTTGTTTTGTAATGAGTATCCATTTCATATTAATGGGCGCCATAGTGGCGGCTATAGGCGTAATTATTAATGCTATTCGCAGCTATGTATCGATAAAAACTCAATCGCGCAAAGTGATGTGGTTCTTTATTGGCTTGATGTGGTGCATGACTTTACCCAACATGAATCATTTCTTTGAATTTATTACGGTTGTTGGTTCATCCGTTGCGACATGGGCACTCTTTTCAAGACAAGGCATCGCATTGAGGTCCTTGATCTTATTCAATTCTTTCTGTTGGGCTAGCCATAACATTTGGATTGGTTCGATTGGCGGGTCCTTTGTCGAAATCACCTTTATTGTCACCAACATGGTCACTATCTATCGTTTACATCAACGCAGATTGTTAACTATAAAATAGGCAATATATTTTTTATTCTAAATTTAAAATATGGAAGTAATACATCACTAATTAAATGGGGGATTAATTGGATATCAAAAAATTAAATCTAGTTAAGTTTACGTTATTTAAACTTCGTCAATATATTTCCAATACTAAATTGAATTAAATCACCAATTAAATTTATATGGTGATCCAAATCTTTAGTTTGATTTATTTTGGTTAACCAATAACCCGTTAATTATTAAAATTGGTCATGTACTTATTATTATACTAACAATAGGATCGTGACCATGAAGCGTCTTACCCTGACACCTATAGCAATCGCGTTGCTTCTTGCAGGATGTAACTCATCTGATAGCGACAATAACTTCCAGCAACCCCAAGTTCACTCTCGTGTTCATGATGTATTGAACGTTGAGGGCTACCAATTCCGAGATTCTAACGGTAATGGAACACTGGAGCCTTTTGAAGACTGGCGATTATCTCCAGAAGAGCGAGCAGCAGACTTGGTTAGCCGCATGACGCTAGATGAGAAAGCCGGCATGATGCTCATTGACACCTTAAACTCGTCCAAAGGTGGGCTCGTTAGTAGTAAAGGACAAGACATGATTGGCGATGCCCAAATGACGCGCTTTATCTTCCGTAACAGCGTAGTTGAAACACCACCAATGCGCCTGATTGCGATTCAGGCCGTTCAGGTTGTCAGATAACCCCAACAGAAGCTGCCCAGTTCATGAATAGTGTTCAAGAACTGCGTGAACAGACGCGAATGGGTATCCCCGCTCTATTCAAATCCAATGCTCGTAACCACATAGATCCATCAGCTAAAGCAGGGATCAACGTTTCTTCAGGTGCCTTTTCTGCTTGGCCTAAAGAGGCAGGTTTAGCAGCCACTCGCGACATGGATTTAATCACTGAATTTGCAGGTATCATGAATGAAGAATGGTCTTCAATTGGCCTACGCAGTATGTACGGATACATGATGGATTTGGCGACAGAACCTCGTTGGTACCGAGTACACGAAACCTTTACCGAAGATGCAGATTTAGCGTCTGACATTATGCGCTCACTTATCAAAGGGTTGCAGGATGGCGGTGAGGTCAACGAAGACAGTATCGCGCTAACCATCAAACACTTCCCTGGTGGCGGTCCACAAGAAAACGGTGGTGACCCACATTATGACTTCGGTAAAAACCAAGTCTATCCAAAGAACAATTTTGATTACCACCTAAAACCGTTTATTGCTGCGATTGAGGCTGGCGCTTCTTCAATCATGCCTTACTACGGCATCCCTGTAGATCAAAAGTGGATGCCAAACGATGTTGGTATGTCCTTCTCAAAAGGCATTGTTACCGACCTTCTCAGAGACGAATTGGGCTACACAGGTAACGTGAACTCAGATACCGGCATTATTGGCGATCGTGCATGGGGTGTGGAACACAAAACGATTGATGAGCAGGTTGCCATGGCGGTCGAAGCTGGAGTCGATGTTCTTTCAGGTTTCCATGATAAAGAAGTCATCGTGAAACTCGTGGAAAAAGATCTGCTTACCGAAGAGCGTGTCGACCTATCAGTCACACGCTTACTTGAAGAACAATTCAAGCTTGGCCTTTTCGAAAACACTTACGTTGATGAGAAAAAAGCCCAAGAGATTTTAGGCAACGAGAAGTACCAAGAACGCGCTGATTACGCACAGAAAAAGTCTGTCGTCTTACTTCAAAATACCAATAAGACTTTACCTCTAGCTGAATCAACCGCACAAAATCCTGTTGCTCTGTATGTCATGGGAATGGACGAAAACATTGCAGGAGACGACAAGTACAACTTTACCGTGACTTCCGGAGATTACGAAGCGGGAGAAACGCGTCCACCAGTACCAGCCGATACGGACTATGCGGTTATTCGTGTTCGCGTATCTAACGAAGGCTCAGATCCTGATCTTATCTTTGGTGGCGCGAACCCAGATGAACTCGATATTCTTGCGTTCAGTGAAATGGCTACAGCTGCATCTTGGCATATTGAACCAAGCCTAAGCGACATCAAAGCCGTTATGAACGAAGTGGGCGCTGACAAAACGGTATTGTCCATCAACTTTAGACAACCCTTCGTGCTAGACGATCAAAGTAATCTTAAGCAAGCCGGTGCCGTGATCGCCACATTTGGTGTCTCGGACAGCAACCTAATGGAAGTACTTTCAGGCAACTTTGCTCCTCAAGGAAAACTGCCATTTGCTTTAGCGAACAGTGCCCAAGCCATTCAAAACCAAGACTCAGACTACCCTGGGTACGATCAAGCCGACACCCTTTACCCGTTCGGACATGGTTTAAGTTACGAATAATATTTGAGCTAATTCAGGCAGTGTTGAGCACTGCCTTTCCTTCTTAGATACCAAGGACAAAGTCATGGAACATATCTTACAACTGGGTTGGGATGATCACGCTATTCCACATAAAATCTGGATAGAACAATACTACGATGGGTGTCGTATCTGCTTGAAAGTCGTAAAAGACGTTGAGCCAGAAATGCTCTCATTGATTGTTCCAAATATTGATGTGCAAACCACTCATAAGGCGTGGCAAGGCAAAGCGACGAACATTACACCAGCCTATGATGACGGCGTGTTGTTCACTCAAACTCGCTCGCTATTCAATTTGCCTCATGGCTGCGTGATTTGGGCGGTAACACATATCCAGATGCAAAACGGCTTAAAAATGTCGGCAGACAAATTGTGCTTCGTACCAAAATACAGCAATCAAGTTTCTTGTTTTAAGGTTCCAGCATAACGTAACAACAAGCCGAGTCGCTTATCCAATCTTGGCACTAATCTGCGAAGAACCATAAAAAAGGCCAGCGTATACACGTTGGCCTTACTTCTGTCTGTCTGTCTGTCTGTCTGTCTGTCTGTCATCAGGATTAAGCACTAATCAATCAACACCAACGAATCGATGGCATTGAATTCATTTAGATATCTCATTCTTGGCGGGCATTTGGCACCCGTAATAAGACGATGCTCATTCGAAAAAGACGAAATAAATTTTAAAAAAGTTATTTCGCCGTTTTTATCATCGTAGCTCGCGGTTTACAGCTAGGGTTCTTGGGTCTTATTGACTATAAGGTCGCGAAGCCATTTGTGGCTTGGTTCAGAGTCAAAATAACGATGCCAAAGCAAAAACAAACCACCGGGAACCAACTCAATGGGAATCGGTTTCATCACCAGTTCGCCACTCTCAATATAGTCACAAACCGAGTTGTACGGATAACACATTAACAAATCGCTTTGCTTGCACAGCTTTACTGCGCTGGTGATGTCCGACACGTTGGCGGCTTTGTTAATTTGAAGCTGTTTGGCTTGCAAGATCTCCAGAAGCAACCAGTCGCCAACGCCACCAGTGACTAACTGAATATGACGGTATTTAAGGAAGGCTTGCAGATTCCACTCTTCTTGAAGTACTGGGTGATCATTTCGCATCAAGCACACAGAGTAATCTTGCAGCAACTCGACGTGGTTTAGCTCGGCAGGGATATTTTGAATGTGGGTGCTAGCCCTTTCATCGAGCTCAAAAATTCCAATCCCGAAATCGACCTCACGCTTTAGTAAGCGCTTAAAGGTTTCGCTGCTCCAAGTAGTGCTGTTTACCGTAATGTTCGGCGCATCTGCTAGCGCGTTAGGCATAAATTTAGGGTAAATCGCGGTATAAGCGGTTTCAACAAGATCGATATTAAAAGTACGTTCGCTGTCTTTCGGCTCAAAAATGTCCGGCACGGTTAGCTGTTCAACTTGCAGAAGGATTTGATGAATTTTAGGCGCTAAAGAGGTGGCTTTCGGTGTTGGAAACAGGCCTTTTGACTCACGTTCAAACAAAGGGTCGTCAAACAAAGAACGCAGCTTAGTGAGTTGTTTACTCACCGCAGACTGACTAAGGAACAATCGCTCTGCCGTTTTGCTCACGCTGCGCTCTTCAAGCAACACGTGTAAACACAGCAGTAAATTCATATCACATTTGAGTAAGCTTTTAACATCTACCATGATATTCCTTAGATTCAGATTAATGATGACTTTATGTCACTTTAAATCATATCACAAACTTGTTAATTTAAGCCCATGTAACCTATGAGTTAATAACTCAAAAAATAATAGACCTAAGGAATACTCATGAACTTTCTAGCACTCCCTAAGATTGATCTGCACTGCCACCTAGACGGAAGTGTTCGTCCAGACACCATTATTGATCTGGCGAAACAGTACGGAATCGAACTTCCAGAAGACCGTGAAGCGGTAGTAAAGTCTCTAACAGTGCCTGAAGATTGCAAAAACCTTGATGAGTACCTAGCTTGCTTTAGCCTGCCACTGCAAGTGATGCAAACGGAAGAAGCGATTGAGCGTATCTCTTTTGAGCTTTACGAAGACGCAGCACTAGAAAACGTTAAGTACCTAGAAGTTCGTTTTGCACCGATTCTTCACGTAAACAAGGGCTTGTCTCTTGATGCAATCATCGCAAGTGCGGTTAAAGGCATGAAGCGTGCAGAAGAGAAATACGACATTAAGGGCAACTACATCATGTCTGTACTTCGTATGTTCCCGAAAGACTCAATCAAAGATGTAATCGACGCTGGTAAACCATACCTTGGTAAAGGCGTGGTTGCGTTTGATATTGCAGGCGGTGAAAAGCCGGGCTTCTGCGCTGAATTCCCTGAGTACACGCAATACGCTATTGAACAAGGCTACCGTGTGACGGTTCACGCAGGTGAGCAATGGCATGGTCAGAACGTTTACGATGCAGTCACACTGCTTGACGCTGAGCGTATCGGCCACGGTGTCCACATCCAAGGTAACGAAGACGCGTACAACATCGTTAAAGAGAAGCAGGTTGCGCTTGAAACTTGCCCAACAAGTAACGTGCAAACTAAATGTATTCACAAATTCAGCGACCACCCAATTGCTGAATTCAAGAAAGACGGCATCGTTGTAACGATCAACACAGACAACCGCACTGTGTCGAACACAACCATGACTAACGAAGTGAAGCGTGTATGTGAAACGTTCGGTCTAACACAAGAAGACTACGCAGAGATCTACAAGTACTCTGTAGAGAGCGCTTTTGCTTCAGACGAAGTGAAACAGCACCTAATGGGTTTCGTTGAGCAAATCTAATTTGAGCAATCTTGATTGCTAAATAGAAAAACAGGAAGAGAAAGGCTTAGGCTTTTCTCTTTTTTTATGTCCAATTATCCGTATTCTAATATCGATGTTGACGAATGGGATGCAAACAATGAAAACAGAACTCGAGAAAATGCTGTCCGGCGAGATTTTTGATGGGCTTTGTTTCCTAATTGGA
>NZ_JBFRPK010000001.1:0-87647 GCF_041471965.1 Vibrio sp. 10N.261.51.A3 | reverse complement strand
GGTGTTGTAGCTAAAATCTTCGCTTAATAGCATTTAGATTTTTGCACTCTCTTCATTAAAAGAGCACGCATCTGAAAAGGGGAGCTTCGGCTTCCCTTTTGTTTTCTCAAAAGAAATATTACCTTCCATCTATCTTCTTCCCTCTCGATACAAAACCAACTTCCAATAAATTGCGATTATTTTCCAACACTACTTGCATACTAAAGTGTGATCTGTATAATGCATCGCACTGGCTAACGCTGGTTGTGAACCAATGAGCACTGAGGAGTAGGTCTTACCTAGTAATGTATACTCAGCTTATGTTCGCGGTTAATAAAAATAGTAAACTTCTTGTTTACTTCAAAAGTTAACTGACAATGCGTCCTAATTTTGGGTGCTACGGTTTCACATAAATCAATCGGCATTCTCTCGTTTTATCGGGCTTGAGTGGCGATATTGTTTGTGTAATTTTTAATAATTGGAGCTCTGTCTCATGCAGAACCAACGTATTCGTATCCGCCTTAAAGCGTTTGATTACAAGCTAATCGATGCTTCAACTGCGGAAATCGTTGAAACAGCAAAACGTACTGGCGCACAGGTTCGTGGTCCTATTCCACTTCCTACTCGTAAAGAGCGTTTCACTGTTCTTACCTCTCCACACGTCAACAAAGATGCACGTGATCAGTACGAAATCCGTACTCACAAGCGTTTGATCGACATCGTTGAGCCAACAGATAAAACTGTTGATGCTCTAATGCGTCTTGATCTTGCAGCTGGCGTTGATGTTCAAATCAGCCTAGGTTAAGGGAGATAAGAATAATGATTGGTCTAGTCGGACGTAAAGTGGGTATGACCCGCGTATTTACTGAAGAAGGCGTTTCTATCCCAGTAACTGTTGTTGAGGTTGAAGCGAACCGTATTTCTCAAGTTAAAACTCTTGAGACAGACGGCTACGCAGCAATCCAAGTAACTACTGGTGCTAAGAAAGCTAACCGTGTAACTAAACCTGAAGCTGGTCACTTCGCGAAAGCGGGTGTAGAAGCAGGTCGCGGTCTTTGGGAATTCCGTTTAGAAAACGGCGAAGAGTTTGAAGTTGGCGCTGAGCTAAACGTAGAACTTTTCAACGAAATTAAAAAAGTAGACGTTACTGGTACATCTAAAGGTAAAGGCTTCCAAGGCGCTATCAAGCGTTGGAACTTCTCTACTCAAGATATGACTCACGGTAACTCTTTGTCTCACCGCGCACCGGGTTCAATTGGCCAATGTCAAACTCCAGGCCGCGTGTTTAAAGGCAAGAAAATGGCAGGTCACATGGGTGCTGAGCGTGTAACGACTCAAAACCTAGAGATCGTACGTGTTGACGCTGAGCGCAATCTACTCCTTATTAAAGGTGCAGTACCGGGCTCAACAGGCGGAAACGTGATCGTAAAACCTGCTGTTAAAGCATAACGTCTAGGAGTAAGTAATGGAATTGATGGTTAAAGGTGCTGATGCACTAACTGTTTCCGAGACTACTTTCGGACGTGACTTCAACGAAGCTCTTGTACACCAAGTAGTTGTTGCATATGCAGCAGGTGCTCGTCAAGGTACTCGTGCTCAAAAGACTCGTTCTGAAGTATCTGGCGGTGGCGCTAAGCCATGGCGTCAAAAAGGTACTGGCCGCGCACGTGCTGGTACAATTCGTAGCCCAATCTGGCGTACAGGTGGTGTTACTTTTGCTGCGAAACCACAAGATCACAGCCAAAAAGTAAACAAAAAAATGTACCGCGGTGCTATGAAGAGCATTCTTTCTGAGCTAGTTCGTCAAGAGCGTTTAATCGTTGTTGATAACTTCTCTGTAGAAGCACCAAAAACAAAAGAACTTGTAGCTAAGCTTAAAGAGCTTGAGCTAAGCGACGTTCTGATTGTGACTGGCGAAGTAGATGAAAATCTATTCTTAGCTGCTCGTAACCTATACAAAGTAGATGCACGTGATGTTGCTGGTGTTGATCCAGTATCACTAATCGCTTTCGACAAGGTTCTAATGACTGCTGACGCAGTTAAGCAAGTTGAGGAGATGCTAGCATGATCACTGAAGAGCGTATCTTAAAAGTTCTACGTGCTCCGCACATCTCTGAAAAAGCAACTATGGCAGCTGAGAAAGCGAACACTATCGTTTTCAAAGTAGCTAAAGATGCAACTAAGAAAGAGATCAAAGCAGCTGTAGAAAAGCTATTTGAAGTTGAAGTTAAGTCTGTAAATACTCTTGTATTAAAGGGTAAGACCAAACGTCAAGGTATGCGTGAAGGCCGTCGTTCAGACGTTAAGAAAGCCTACGTTACTTTGAAAGAAGGTCAAGATCTTGACTTCGTTGGCGGCGCGGAATAACAGGAGTAGTAAAAATGGCTATTGTTAAATGTAAGCCGACTTCCCCTGGTCGTCGTCACGTCGTTAAAGTTGTTAACGCTGACCTACACAAGGGTAAGCCATACGCACCACTTCTAGAGAAAAACTCTAAGAACGGTGGTCGTAACAACAACGGTCGTATTACAGTACGTCACATCGGTGGTGGTCATAAGCACCATTACCGTGTAATTGACTTCAAACGTACTAAAGATGGCATCCCAGCGAAAGTTGAGCGTCTAGAATACGATCCAAACCGTAGTGCTAACATCGCTCTAGTTCTGTACGCAGACGGTGAGCGTCGTTACATCATTGCACCTAAAGGTGTTAACGCAGGCGACCAGATTCAATCTGGCGTAGATGCTGCAATCAAAGCAGGTAACACTCTGCCGATGCGCAACATCCCAGTAGGTTCTACTGTACACTGTGTTGAACTTAAGCCTGGTAAAGGTGCTCAACTAGCTCGTTCGGCTGGTGCTTATGCTCAAATCATCGCTCGCGATGGTGCATACGTAACTATCCGTCTACGTTCTGGTGAGATGCGCAAAGTTCTTTCTGAAGGTCGTGCAACGATCGGTGAAGTTGGTAACTCTGAGCATATGCTACGTGAACTTGGTAAAGCTGGTGCTTCACGCTGGCGCGGCGTACGTCCAACCGTACGTGGTGTAGTAATGAACCCGGTGGATCACCCACATGGTGGTGGTGAAGGCCGCACATCTGGTGGTCGTCACCCAGTTTCTCCTTGGGGCGTTCCTACTAAGGGCTTCAAGACTCGTAAGAACAAGCGCACTGACAAGTACATCGTACGTCGTCGCACTAAATAATTTATAAAGAGGAATCGCCATGCCACGTTCTCTCAAGAAAGGTCCTTTTATTGACCTACACTTGCTGAAGAAGGTAGAGAAAGCGGTGGAAAGCGGAGACAAAAAGCCTATTAAGACTTGGTCCCGTCGCTCAATGATCATCCCAACAATGATTGGTTTGACCATCGCTGTCCATAATGGTCGTCAGCACGTTCCAGTTTTCGTTACCGAAGAAATGATCGGTCACAAACTGGGCGAATTTGCACCAACTCGTACTTATCGCGGTCATGCTGCAGATAAGAAAGCTAAGAAGAAATAAGGAGTAGATGATGGAAGCTTTAGCTAAACATAACTTTGCTCGTATTTCTCCACAGAAAGCTCGCTTAGTTGCAGACCAAATTCGCGGTAAGTCGGTAGACCAAGCTCTAGAAATTCTAACTTTCAGCAACAAAAAAGCTGCTGTATTAGTTAAGAAGGTTCTTGAGTCAGCTATCGCTAACGCGGAACATAACGAAGGTGCAGATATCGACGATCTAAATGTCGCTAAAATCTTCGTAGATGAGGGCCCTATCATGAAGCGTATTATGCCTCGTGCTAAAGGTCGTGCGGATCGTATCTTGAAGCGTTCAAGCCACATCACTATTGTTGTAGCAGATCGCTAAAGACTAGGAGAGTAAGCAATGGGTCAGAAAGTACATCCTAATGGTATTCGTCTTGGCATCGTTAAGCCTTGGAATGCTACATGGTTTGCTAATACCAACGAATTCGCTGACAACCTAGACGGCGACTTCAAGGTACGTCAGTTCCTTACAAAGGAACTACAAAAAGCATCATTATCTCGTATCGTTATCGAGCGTCCAGCTAAGAGCATCCGTGTGACTATTCACACTGCTCGTCCTGGCGTTGTTATCGGTAAGAAAGGTGAAGACGTAGAGAAGCTACGCGCAGCTGTAGCTAAAATCGCAGGTGTACCAGCGCAAATTAACATCGCTGAAGTACGTAAGCCTGAGCTAGATGGTCAGCTTGTAGCTGATAGCATCGCGTCTCAACTAGAGCGTCGTGTTATGTTCCGTCGTGCAATGAAGCGTGCGGTACAAAATGCTATGCGTCTAGGCGCTAAAGGCATCAAAGTACAAGTAGGCGGCCGTCTTGGCGGTGCTGAAATCGCACGTTCTGAGTGGTACCGTGAAGGCCGTGTGCCTCTACACACTCTACGTGCAGACATTGATTACGCAACTTCTTCGGCTCACACTCAATACGGTGTGATCGGCATTAAAGTTTGGATCTTCAAAGGTGAGATTCTAGGCGGTATGCCAGCTGCTAACGCAGTAGAGCCAAAAGGCGATAAGCCTAAGAAGCAGCGTAAAGGCCGTAAGTAAGGAGTCGAACGATGCTACAACCAAAACGTACTAAGTTCCGCAAGGTTATGACTGGTCGTAACCGTGGTCTAGCTAAAGGTACTGAAGTAAGCTTCGGCGAATTCGGTCTTAAAGCTGTTGGCCGTGGTCGTCTGACTGCACGTCAAATCGAAGCGGCACGTCGTGCTATGACACGTCACATTAAGCGTCAAGGTCAAATCTGGATTCGTGTATTCCCAGACAAGCCAATTACTGAAAAGCCTCTTGAAGTTCGTCAAGGTAAAGGTAAAGGTTCAGTTGCGTACTGGGTTGCTCAAATCCAACCAGGCAAAGTTATGTACGAGATGAATGGCGTACCTGAAGAGTTGGCACGTGAAGCGTTCCGCCTAGCGGCACGTAAACTGCCTGTTAAAACTACTTTTGTAACTAAGCAGGTGATGTGATGAAAGCACAAGATCTACGCGAAAAGAACGTTGAAGAGCTTAACGCTGAGCTATTGAATTTGCTACGTGAACAGTTCAACTTGCGCATGCAAGCTGCAACTGGTCAACTTCAGCAAACTCATACTCTAAAAGCTGTACGCCGTGACATCGCACGTGTGAAAACTGTTTTGACTGAAAAGGCAGGCGCATAATGAGCGAAACTAACCGCATCCAGCAAGGCCGTGTAGTAAGCGACAAGATGGACAAGTCTATCGTTGTTGCTATTGAACGCACTGTAAAACACCCAATTTACGGTAAGTTCATCAAACGCACGACTAAAGTACACGCACACGACGAAGACAACACTTGTGGCCTAGGCGACAAAGTTGAAATCGCTGAGTGTCGTCCTCTGTCTAAGACTAAGTCTTGGACATTGGTTAAAGTTCTAGAAAAAGCGAAGATTTAATCTTTGTAATTCTATAACTTATAAGCGGCTCCAAATTATTTTTTGGAGCCGCTTGTTTTTTGTCTACCCAATTTAAAAAAAGGGTGGTACAATTCGCGTCCCTTTTAAAGAGGCAGCCCGACCCGAGAGGGTCTAGTTTTAATATTTAGCGGAGCACTAACAATGATCCAGATGCAAAGTACACTTGACGCAGCAGATAACTCTGGCGCGCGCAAGGTAATGTGTATTAAGGTTCTGGGTGGCTCTCACCGCCGTTATGCACATATCGGTGACGTCATCAAGGTTACAGTGAAGGAAGCGATTCCTCGCGGTAAAGTAAAGAAAGGTGATGTTCTGAAGGCGGTAGTAGTGCGCACCCGTAAAGGCGTTCGTCGCCCAGACGGTTCTGTCATTCGCTTCGACAGTAATGCTTGTGTATTGTTAAATGACACTACTGAGCAACCAGTCGGCACACGTATCTTTGGTCCTGTGACTCGTGAACTTCGTAACGCGAAATTCATGAAGATTGTATCACTAGCACCTGAAGTTCTGTAAGGAGCGGCAATATGGCAGCTAAAATCCGTCGTAATGACGAAGTAATCATTCTTGCTGGTAAAGATAAAGGCAAGAAAGGTAAAGTAACTAAGGTTCTGACAACTGGTAAAGTTATCGTTGAAGGCATCAACCTTGTTAAGAAACACCAAAAGCCGGTTCCGGCTCTAGGTCAACAAGGTGGCATCGTTGAACAAGAAGCAGCTATTGATGCTTCTAACGTTGCTGTTTTTAACGCGGCTACTGGTAAAGCAGACCGTATCGGTTTCCGTATCGAAGATGGCAAGAAAGTTCGTTTCTTCAAATCTAACGGCGAAACTGTTTCTAACTAATTAGAAGTAATTTGGAGTTCTACTATGGCGAAACTGCATGATTACTACAAGTCGTCTGTAGTCGCTGAGCTTACCAAAGAGTTCAGCTACACAAGCGTCATGCAAGTCCCTAGGATTGAGAAAATCACCCTAAATATGGGCGTTGGTGAAGCAATCAACGATAAGAAACTGCTAGAAAACGCAGCAGCTGATATGGCAACGATCTCTGGTCAAAAGCCACTTATCACTAAAGCGCGTAAATCTGTAGCTGGTTTCAAAATTCGTGAAGGCTACCCAATTGGTTGTAAAGTAACCTTGCGTGGTGAGCGCATGTGGGAATTTTTAGAGCGTTTAATCTCTATCGCACTTCCACGTGTACGTGATTTCCGTGGTGTTAGCGCTAAGTCTTTTGACGGTCGCGGTAACTACAGCATGGGCGTTCGCGAGCAAATCATCTTTCCGGAAATCGACTACGATAAAGTCGATCGTGTCCGCGGTCTTGATATCACTATCACGACTTCTGCGGGTTCCGATGAGGAAGGCCGAGCTCTGCTGGCTGCCTTTAACTTCCCATTCCGTAAGTAAGGGTAGGGTTACTGTTATGGCTAAACAATCAATGAAAGCACGTGAAGCTAAACGTGCAAAACTAGTAGCTAAGTTCGCTGAAAAGCGTTCTGCGCTAAAAGTTATCATTAGCGATGTAAACGCATCTGAAGAAGATCGTTGGAATGCGGTTCTTAAACTGCAATCTCTTCCACGTGATTCAAGTGCATCACGTCAGCGCAACCGTTGCAACCAAACTGGTCGTCCACACGGTTACCTACGTAAATTCGGTCTAAGCCGCATTAAGGTTCGTGAAGCTTGCATGAAAGGCGAGATTCCGGGTCTTCGTAAGGCTAGCTGGTAATTGCCACTTAATCATTTGGAGTAAATCTTATGAGCATGCAAGATCCGATTTCGGATATGCTGACCCGAGTTCGTAACGGTCAGGCAGCAAACAAAGTTGCTGTAAAAATGCCTTCTTCAAAGCTTAAAGTTGCAATTGCTGCATTACTTAAAGCTGAAGGTTACATCGTAGACTTCGCTGTTAACAGCGAAGCAAAACCTGAGCTAGAAGTTACTCTTAAGTACTTCCAAGCTAAACCTGTAATCGAGCAAATCAAGCGTGTATCACGTCCTGGTCTAAGAGTTTATAAAAATAAAGACTCTTTACCTACAGTGATGGGTGGTCTTGGTATTGCAGTTGTTTCTACTTCCAAGGGTCTGATGTCTGACCGTGCTGCTCGTAAAGCAGGTCTTGGCGGTGAAATCATCTGTTACGTAGCTTAAGGAGTAGATTATGTCTCGTGTTGCTAAAGCACCTGTCGCTATTCCAGCTGGCGTAGAGGTGAAACTAAACGGCCAAGAAGTTACTGTAAAAGGTAGCAAAGGTGAGCTTACTCGCGTTCTTAACAGCGCCGTAGTTATTGCACAGGAAGAAACCAACCTAACTTTCGGTCCGAAAGAAGGTGTTACTAACGCATGGGCACAAGCTGGTACAGCTCGCGCTCTAGTTAATAACATGGTTGTGGGTGTTACTGAGGGCTTCACTAAGAAGCTAACTCTTAAGGGTGTTGGTTACCGTGCTGCTATGAAAGGCAACTCTGTAGCTCTAACTCTTGGTTTTTCTCACCCAGTAGAGCACGCTCTACCTGAAGGTATTAAAGCTGAGTGCCCTAGCCAAACTGAGATCATCATTACTGGTTGCGATAAGCAAGTAGTAGGTCAAGTTGCGGCTGACATTCGTTCTTACCGTGCTCCTGAGCCTTACAAAGGCAAAGGTGTTCGTTACGCAGATGAAAATGTGCGTACTAAAGAAGCTAAGAAGAAGTAAGGTATCACTATGGATAAGAAAGCATCTCGCATCCGTCGTGCTACACGTGCACGTCGTAAGATTGCAGAACTTGGTGCAACTCGCCTGGTAGTACACCGTACTCCTCGCCATGTTTACGCACAAGTTATCGCGGCAAACGGCTCTGAGGTTATCGCAGCTGCTTCTACTGTAGAAAAAGCGATCCGTGAGCAAGTTAAGAACACTGGTAACGTTGATGCAGCTAAAGCAGTTGGTAAAGCTGTTGCTGAGCGCGCTCTTGAAAAAGGCGTAGCTTCAGTTGCATTTGATCGTTCTGGTTTCCAATACCACGGTCGAGTAGCGGCGCTAGCAGAATCTGCTCGCGAAGCTGGTCTGAAATTCTAAGGTAGGGTTGGAAGATGGCTAAAGAACAACAACAAGCTAATGATTTGCAAGAAAAGCTGATCGCAGTTAACCGTGTATCTAAGACGGTTAAAGGTGGTCGAATCATGAGCTTTACTGCACTAACAGTAGTTGGTGACGGTAACGGTCGCGTAGGTTTCGGTTACGGCAAAGCTCGTGAAGTACCTGCTGCGATTCAAAAAGCAATGGAAAAAGCGCGCCGTAACATGGTTACAGTATCGCTTAACGAAGGCACTCTTCACCACCCGGTGAAAGGTCGTCATTCGGGCTCTAAAGTTTACATGCAGCCAGCTGCAGAAGGTACAGGTGTTATTGCCGGCGGTGCAATGCGTGCTGTACTTGAAGTTGCGGGCGTACATAACGTACTTTCTAAAGCATACGGTTCAACGAACCCGATCAACATCGTTCGTGCAACGATTGGTGCTCTAGTAGACGTTAAGTCACCAGAAATGGTTGCTGCTAAACGTGGTCTAACTGTTGAATCTATTTCGGAGTAAGCACACGATGGCAACTATTAAAGTAACTCAAACTAAAAGCTCAATTGGTCGCCTACCTAAGCACAAAGCGTGTCTTAAAGGTCTAGGTCTTCGTCGCATCAACCATACAGTAGAACTTGAAGATACACCGTGCGTACGCGGTATGATCAACAAGGTTTACTACATGGTTAAGATTGAGGAGTAATCAGAATGCGTTTGAATACTCTATCACCGGCTGCTGGCTCTAAACCTTCTAAGAAGCGTGTAGGTCGTGGTATCGGTTCTGGCCTTGGTAAAACAGGTGGCCGCGGTCACAAAGGTCAAAAGTCACGTTCTGGCGGCTCTGTTCGTCCAGGTTTTGAAGGCGGTCAAATGCCTCTAAAACAACGTCTACCTAAATTCGGTTTCACTTCTCGTAAGAGCCTAGTGTCTGCTGAAGTTCGTCTAGCTGAGCTAGCGAAAGTAACAGGTGACGTAGTTGATCTTAACAGCCTTAAAGCTGCTAACGTTATCACTAAGAACATCGAGTTTGTTAAGATCGTTCTTTCTGGTGACCTAAGCAAAGCTGTGACTGTTAAAGGTCTACGCGTGACTAAAGGCGCTAAAGCTGCAATCGAAGCTGCAGGCGGTAAAATCGAGGAATAATCTCGAGGAACGAGGTACAGATGGCTAAGAAACCAGGACAAGATTTTCGTAGTGCTCAGAGCGGCTTAAGTGAACTAAAGTCGCGCTTATTATTCGTAATTGGTGCACTTTTAGTATTCCGAGCCGGCTCTTTTGTGCCGATCCCTGGTATTGACGCAGCTGTACTTGCCGATTTGTTCGATCAGCAAAAAGGTACCATCGTAGAAATGTTTAACATGTTCTCCGGTGGTGCTCTTGAGCGTGCATCTATATTAGCATTGGGTATCATGCCGTACATTTCGGCATCGATCGTAGTCCAATTGCTAACTGTAGTTCATCCAGCGTTAGCGGAACTCAAGAAAGAGGGTGAAGCAGGCCGTCGTAAGATAAGCCAATATACACGCTACGGCACGCTTGTACTTGCAACATTCCAAGCTATTGGTATCGCAACAGGCTTACCAAACATGGTCGACAATCTGGTTGTTATCAACCAAACCATGTTTACGCTTATTGCTACCGTGAGTTTAGTAACTGGTACCATGTTCTTAATGTGGTTAGGTGAACAAATCACTGAGCGAGGAATCGGTAATGGTATTTCCATTCTGATTTTTGCAGGTATTGTTGCTGGATTGCCTTCTGCAATCGGTCAAACAATCGAGCAAGCGCGTCAAGGTGAATTGCATGTGCTTCTTCTGCTGTTGATTGCTGTATTGTCTTTTGCTGTTATTTACTTCGTAGTTTTCATGGAACGTGGTCAACGTCGTATCGTCGTTAACTATGCGAAACGTCAACAAGGTCGTAAAGTTTTTGCAGCACAAAGCTCTCACTTGCCTCTTAAGATTAATATGGCAGGTGTTATTCCAGCGATTTTCGCATCAAGTATTATTTTGTTCCCAGGAACATTAGCGCAGTGGTTTGGTCAAAATGGTGAAAGCAGCGCGTTCGGTTGGTTAACTGACGTGTCATTAGCTCTTAGCCCAGGTCAACCTTTGTATGTAATGCTTTATGCAGCAGCTATAATCTTCTTCTGTTTCTTCTATACAGCGTTGGTGTTTAACCCACGTGAAACAGCTGATAACTTGAAGAAGTCTGGTGCATTCGTACCCGGTATCCGCCCAGGTGAGCAGACAGCGAAATATATCGATAAAGTGATGACTAGACTAACCCTTGCGGGCGCTCTATACATTACTTTTATATGTCTGATTCCTGAGTTCATGATGGTCGCGTGGAACGTTCGTTTCTACTTTGGCGGCACATCACTACTAATCGTAGTGGTAGTTATCATGGATTTCATGGCACAGGTACAGACTCATCTGATGTCACAACAGTATGATTCTGTGTTAAAGAAAGCGAATCTGAAGGGTTACGGCCGTTAATTCGGTGGTAACAATTTCGATTCCATTTACGGAGTTTAGCAATGAAAGTTCGTGCTTCCGTTAAAAAAATCTGCCGTAACTGTAAAGTTATCAAGCGTAACGGTGTCGTTCGCGTGATTTGCAGTGAGCCAAAGCATAAGCAACGCCAAGGCTAATTAGCAGAAATTTTTACTTGAAATACAAGGTAGAGTCGAGTATATTCCTCGGCCTACCTTTTGCGTGCAAAAGAAGTAGTATGCCGCAGCGTATCCATAACGGGCTTTGCTGCGGATAATTCTTTTATGAACCCCTTAGGAGTGAATAATGGCCCGTATAGCCGGCATTAACATTCCTGATCATAAGCATTCTGTAATTGCACTTACTGCAATCTACGGTATCGGTAAAACTCGCTCTCAAGCTATTCTAGCTGAAGTGGGTATTGCTGAAGATGCTAAGATCAGTGAACTAACTGAAGAGCAGATCGATCAACTGCGTGATGGTGTAGCTAAGTACACTGTAGAAGGTGATCTACGTCGTGAAGTATCGATGAACATCAAGCGTCTTATGGACCTTGGCTGTTACCGCGGTCTTCGTCATCGTCGCAGTCTACCACTACGTGGACAGCGTACTAAAACCAACGCTCGCACCCGTAAGGGTCCGCGCAAGCCGATCAAGAAATAGTCGGATAAGGTAGAGTACAATGGCAAAACAACCAACTCGCGCGCGTAAGCGCGTACGCAAGCAAGTAGCTGATGGCGTAGCGCACATTCATGCTTCTTTCAACAACACAATCGTAACTATCACTGACCGTCAAGGCAACGCTCTTGCATGGGCTACAGCAGGTGGTTCAGGTTTCCGTGGTTCTCGTAAATCTACTCCGTTCGCAGCACAAGTTGCAGCTGAGCGTTGTGGTGAAATGGCTAAAGAATATGGCCTAAAGAACTTGGAAGTTATGGTTAAGGGTCCAGGTCCAGGTCGCGAATCTACTGTTCGTGCACTGAACGCTGCTGGTTTCCGTATCACTAACATTGTTGATGCGACACCAATCCCTCATAACGGTTGTCGTCCACCTAAGAAACGTCGCGTTTAAGTTTCGTTTCTAGGAATATTGGAGAAAGATCATGGCAAGATATTTGGGTCCTAAGCTTAAGCTTAGCCGTCGCGAAGGTACTGACTTATTCCTTAAGTCTGGTGTCCGTGCGATCGATACCAAGTGTAAAATTGATAACGCACCAGGTGTACACGGCGCTCGTCGCGGTCGTCTATCTGAGTATGGCGTTCAGCTTCGTGAGAAGCAAAAAGTTCGTCGTATCTACGGCGTTCTAGAAAAACAATTCCGCAACTACTACAAAGAAGCTGCACGTCTTAAAGGCAATACAGGTGCAAACCTGCTTCAGCTTCTTGAAGGTCGTCTTGATAACGTAGTTTACCGTATGGGCTTTGGCGCTACTCGTGCTGAATCTCGTCAACTAGTTAGCCACAAGTCTATTCTAGTTAACGGTAAAGTTGTAAACGTTCCTTCTTTCAAAGTAGCGGCAAACGACGTTGTTTCTATCCGCGAGAAAGCTAAACAGCAATCTCGTATTAAAGCGGCTCTAGAAGTTGCTGAACAACGTGAAAAGCCAACTTGGATTGAAGTAGATGCTGGCAAAATGGAAGGTACATTCAAGCGTATGCCTGAGCGTTCTGACCTATCAGCTGACATCAATGAACACTTGATCGTCGAACTTTACTCTAAGTAAGGTTAAAAAAAGAGAGGACACAATGCAGGGTTCTGTAACAGAATTTCTTAAGCCGCGTCTTGTTGACATTGAACAGATCAATACGACACACGCGAAAGTAACTCTTGAGCCATTAGAGCGCGGTTTCGGCCACACTCTAGGTAATGCTCTTCGCCGCATTCTTCTATCTTCTATGCCGGGTTGTGCCGTAACAGAAGTTGAAATTGAAGGTGTGCTACACGAATACAGCACTAAAGAAGGCGTTCAGGAAGATATCCTGGAAATCCTTCTAAACCTTAAAGGTTTGGCTGTACGCGTTGCTGAAGGCAAAGATGAAGTGTTTATTACACTGAACAAATCAGGCTCAGGCCCTGTTGTTGCAGGTGACATCACCCACGATGGTGATGTAGAGATCGCTAACCCTGAGCACGTAATTTGTCACCTAACGGATGACAACGCTGAGATCGCTATGCGTATCAAAGTAGAACGTGGTCGTGGTTACGTTCCAGCTTCAGCTCGTATCCATACTGAAGAAGATGAGCGTCCTATCGGTCGTCTACTAGTTGACGCTACTTACAGCCCGGTTGATAAAATCGCTTACGCTGTAGAAGCGGCACGTGTAGAACAACGTACTGATTTAGACAAGCTTGTTATCGATATGGAAACGAACGGTACTCTAGAACCTGAGGAAGCAATCCGTCGTGCAGCTACTATTTTAGCTGAACAACTGGATGCGTTCGTAGATCTTCGTGATGTACGTGTACCTGAGGAGAAGGAAGAGAAGCCAGAATTCGATCCTATCCTACTACGTCCTGTAGACGATCTTGAACTAACAGTTCGCTCTGCTAACTGTTTGAAAGCAGAAGCGATTCACTACATCGGTGATCTTGTACAGCGCACTGAGGTTGAGCTACTTAAAACGCCAAACCTTGGTAAGAAATCTCTTACAGAGATTAAAGATGTGCTTGCTTCACGTGGTCTTTCTCTAGGCATGCGTCTAGAAAACTGGCCACCAGCGTCAATCGCTGAAGATTAATCGAAAAGTTAGAAGGATTAGGTCATGCGCCATCGTAAAAGTGGTCGTCAACTCAACCGCAACAGCAGTCATCGCAAAGCGATGTTCAGCAACATGGCTAGCTCTCTTGTTCGTCACGAAGTTATTAAAACTACCGTGCCTAAAGCAAAAGAACTACGTCGCGTAATTGAGCCATTGATTACCCTAGCTAAGACAGACAGTGTTGCTAACCGTCGTCTTGCATTTGCTCGCACTCGTGATAACGAAGTTGTGGCAAAACTATTTAATGAACTAGGCCCGCGTTTCGCGGCTCGCCAAGGTGGTTACACTCGCATTCTTAAATGTGGTTTCCGTACTGGTGATAAAGCTCCAATGGCTTACATTGAGCTTGTAGACCGCCCAGCTGCTGAAGAAGCTGCTGAGTAATCTATACTAGATTCTTAATACAAAAGCCGAGCATTAGCTCGGCTTTTTTGTGTCTGTAGAACAAGGAATAGACAATAGAAATTGCACCATGATGTTTGGCATTTTTTGCTTGTCTTGTCTGCGCCATTTTTCAAAAATATCTCGTATCTCGTATCTCGTATCTCGTATCTCGTATCTCGTATCTCGTATCTCAAATATCTTTTCTTCCACGCACAAAAAAGAGCACCGAAGTGCCCTTATTAGATTTTAAGCTAGCTATTAATAACTAACGATTATTGCCATATAGCTGAAAGTGAATCCATCAGGCCGCTCGTCGCACCTTGTGACTGCAATGCTTGAAGAATGATTGGCGCAAATGTCGTAACCATTGATGGATCCATGCCTAATCCAGAAAACGCACTTTCAACGGCACCTTGTGAGCTTAGTAGCGATGATAGACCAGTAGACTCAAGGCTCGACATACCCGGAATAAGTGTCGCGAGTTCTTTGTTGTCGGCTGTGCCAAGAGAGTTTTGTGCAAGGGCTAACATTGAACCAATACCGCCAACTGCTTGGTCGCTGGTAACAGAAGCTTGGTCAGCTACCGTATCCACAAGCGGTGTTGTTTCGTTCTGCTGAGACCACATATTCACTGCAGCCATCAGTGCAGTTTGGGATAGTTGGGAATAGTTGGTATCTGATGATGAACTGGTTTGTTCAGAGTCGCTAGTGCTAGCGCAAGAGACAACAGCAAGGCTGCTTAAAACTGTGATGAGTACTTTCTTCATTATTCGTCCTTAAGTAATAAAGTAATTTACTCTTTCACTATAAACGAAAAACGGCGATGTAGTCACATCGCCGTTGGATTATTTCAATTTTATTTACCTATAGTATTTTGTTTTACTAAAGGTTTTTATAAAAATCAAAGAATTGCTAGAAGTTCTACTTCAAATACTAGAGCAGCAAATGGTGGGATTGCAGCACCTGCGCCACGCTCACCGTATGCTAGATCTTGAGGGATGTATAGCTTCCACTTAGAGCCAACAGGCATCATTTGTAGAGCTTGTACCCAACCTTGAATTACGCCAGTTACTGGGAATTCAGCAGGTTGACCGCGAGATACAGAGCTGTCGAAAACAGTACCGTCAGTTAGTTCGCCGTGGTAGTGAACACGTACTTGCTTGTCTGCAGTTGGGATTTCGCCAGTACCTTCAGTTAGTACTTCGTACTGAAGACCAGACTCAAGAACCGTTACTTCTGAACGAAGAGCGTTGTCAGCTAGGAAAGCTTCGCCGTCAGCAGCAGCAGCTTTAGCTAGTTCTTGACGTGCAGCTTCACCACGAGTGTGTAGCTCTTGTAGTGCGTTGTTGATTTCGTCAACTTCGATAGCTGGCATGTCGCCAACTAGAGCTGTTGCGATACCAGCAGCGATTGCGTCAACGTTTAGGCCTTCAAGACCAGAACCAGCAAGTTGTTGGCCCATTTGTAGACCGATACCGTAGCTAGCTTTTTGCTCTACAGTTTCAAATTTTACTTCAGACATGAAAAGTCACTCTTTTTGTCAGTACGAAAAGGGTAAGAATACCAGTATTAGCAGCGTGAAGAAACGGCTAGTCCCTGATCACTTGCGCTTTACCGTGCCCAAATCACAGCCATGTCAATTTTCTCGCTTTGGGCCTTGTTGTGACGGAAAGATCTATACTGTTGGTACTTTGGTTTTTATACTGTAGTTATTCAATGTATAGGACGCAGTGGTATGAATCGTCGTCAAAAGAAAAAACAGAAAGTTGACCACTTAGCAGAATTCAAGGATCGACTGAATCAGGTCAAAGAGAAATTGAGTTCGATCGATGTGAAGAAAATGAAAACCTCGACAGCGCAAACTTGGGGTTCATTGCCGAAGTTACACCAAAGACTGTTGATGGTGATTTCTCCGATCGTACTGATATTACTTTTTGTGCCGCTACCAGAACCTAAAGTAGACACAGCTCCAACAACATCGCGCGTTGAGCTTGAAATAAACACCGTCGGCTTAAGCGAACAGCAAAATGCCAAGAACAGCTCATTAGAACCGAGTAACAAAAATTGGCAGGAGTACCTTGTTAAGCAAGGGGATACGTTAGCGCAGGTTTTTCGAAACAACGATTTGCCATTGTCTGACTTGAATGCGTTAGTGCGAATTGAAGGTGCAGATAAGCCGCTCAGTCAGATTCGTAAAGGCCAGCTGGTTCGTTTCAAACTTGCTGAAACTGGGCAGTTGGACATTCTTCAGCTAGAGAAAGGCGACACTTCGGTGATGTTCTTCCGCTTATCCGATGGTGGCTTTGGTCGCAGTAAGTAGATGAATAGTGAGCCTGAGTTAAAGCGCTTCACCAGACACAGATAAACGATAGAAAAGAGCTAAGCATTAGCTCTTTTTTTTGGTCGCTTGAAAGGGGCGAGTGGCAAGATGATAAGCATGATTCCGATAAAGGTTAATGTATCCGGAATCTCATCGAACCATATTGCACCTATTAGCGCGACAAACACCAATCCTGAATACTCAGCCAAGGCAATTTGGCTAGAGTGTGCTTTTTGATAGGCAGCAACCGCAAGGCCGTTGTAACTTAAGATTAGCGTCGCACTCAGGGCTATGTATCCCAAATGCTCCACAGACACTGGCTGCCAGTATAAGAAGCACAGTACTAATGAGGCTGGAATAGAGAATAAGGTTGTCCACCACAGCGTAGTGACCACCGTTTGCTCACTAGGAAGCTTTCTTACGAGTACATTAAATAGTGCTAGGGTGAGTGCTGTCCCCAAAGCAAACAGTGCCGCCCAATGAAATTGTGATGGCCTCAAGACAATCAATGCACCAATAAAACCTATGGTTGTGCCGATAACCTTGCCGAGTGCCGGTTGCTCTTTCAATAGCAACATTGAGAGCGGCAACATCAGTAAAGGCGCGACATAAAATACTGCGTTGGCGGTTGCCAAAGACAAGTGAGTGATCGCGACCACCATGCACCCACTGCCGATCAGAATTAACTGACCTCGAATGAAGGTTACCTTAGCCTGCTGTAAGCGCCGTTGTTCTTTTTTCTGCTGTAGCCACAAAGGGGTGATGATGAGCAGAGATATCAACTGTCGGAAAAAAATATACTGTAAGGGCGGTACTTCGCCATTTAACAGCTTTACCGCTACGTCGGAAAGCGAGGCAAACAAGTTACCTGCAACCAACAATAGAATACCGGCAGTGATATTCGTCATTATTTTTCTAATCTCATGTCTATATGAGGAATGTCATCTTCGAGGTACATATCCGAGATGGTGTTGAAGCCGTGGCTCGCATAGAAGTTTTCTAGGTGTTGCTGCGCGCCAATATCAATGGCCGTATTTGGCCAAAGAGCCTCGCAGCGTGTTAATGCTTCTTTGATTAATTGATGCCCCAAGCCACCACCTCTTGCCGATTGCTTGGTTGCGACTCGACCGATGCTGGTGTTGTCGTAAGAGGTACCTGGTGGTAATAAACGTGCACACGCTACCAACTCTTCATCAGCATAGCCAAGCAGGTGCTCAACACCCGCGAGTGTATCTTTACCGTCCAGCTCTGGATAAGGACAAGTCTGCTCGACCACAAATACATCGACTCTTAATTTAAGTAGTTGATAAAGCTGTTGTGTTGAGAGTTCAGAAAAAGGAATTGAGTGCCAAGTAATCATGTTTACATCCAGAGATTATCGATGCTCTGAATGTACTATGCGCGATGATTGTTGGCATTAACTATTGTTAATTCGACCTTTAATTCTGCTCAGGCTGATTGCGGTTATTCCTAGGTAGGCTGCAATTTGATTGTCGTTCAAGCGCTGCTCAAGGTCGGGATAGTGCTCGCAGAACAGCTGATAGCGTTGCTCTGGTGTATAGAGCAGCATGAAGCGTTCTTTGTTTTCCTTATGCATCAGTTGTGTTTCTAACAGCTTTAAATACAAAGGATTATTTGATGCACGCCACTCGATAACCGCATTCATTGGCAGCTCTAACATGGTGATGGGTGTCAGCGTTTCTAATAGGTAAGGAGAGGCTTGGTTCTTTATCAGACTCTCAAAGCCGATGATCCAATCTTGTTCCCAATAGAACTCTTTGCTGTATTGCTTACCATCATCAGTGAGGTAGCAGGCATGGCACAAGCCTTCAAGTACAAAGTAGATTGAACTCGCCATCTCACCTTGATTGATCAAGATGTGTCTGGTTGGCAGCTCAAGTGGCTTGGCGACAGCGAGTAGAGATTCAATCTGGCTTTCAGAGAAGTCGAAGCTTTGTAGTTGTTCGATAAAAGAGGTGTGCATGAAAAATAACCTAACCCAAATAAGTGCCGAAATCATCGCACTTATTTGGAGAGAGGTACAGAGCGGGATAAATCAGCGGCGTGCGTGTTGCTCTAGGTAATCTTGAGCAAGCTCTCTGCCCATGTATTTACCCAGAGTCTTCAGTGGTACCTTTTTAAGGTTCACCACAATCAAGCCATCCAAGGCATCATTAAACGATGGGTCGACATTAAAACACACCAGTTTACCGTTCATCCCTAGATATTGGCGCAGCAGTACCGGCAGGCCTTTACCTTGCTCCATGCGTGCTAACACTTTAGAGAGCAGAGGCACACTCGCCAGTGAAGAGAGCAGGTGATTTTGCCAGAACACATGACTGCTGGTATTGAGTGGTGACGAAGGTGAAACCAAATTCGCCTTTTCCTCATCATAATGGTGGATTGATAACGTGGTCGCGATCAACAGACGCGCATTGTGGCTGTAATCATTGCTGATACTGACTGGGCCGAACAGATGGGTATATTGAGGGTGACGAGACACAAAGGTCGCAATGCCTTTCCACAATAGTAACAGTGAGTTCAGGCTCTTTTGGTAAGGTTTACTTACTACCGATCGCCCAAGCTCAATGCTGTTTTCTAGAGTATCAATGAATTCTTGGTTGTAGTTAAACAAGCTACGAGAGTAGAGCTGATCAAGCCCGTGCTCAGCGATGAGTTTGTCGACCATACCGAGTCGATACGCGCCAACCAGTTCTGCCTTGGTTTTATTCCACACAAACAGTTGATGGTAGTAAAGGTCATACTCATCTAAATCACAGGCCAGCCCGCTGCCTTCTCCGACTTCTCTAAAGCTTTCTTCTCTTACTCGACCAATCTCGCGCATTAAGTTAGGAATGGATTGGCTTGGTGTGCAGTAGACCTCAAAGTTCCCTTGCTCGAGCAGTTTCATCTCTTCAGGGAGTGAGTCTATCTCTATTGATAAGACTTCTGGTGGAATAGGCGCTATCACTTGGGTATCGAAAGAGGGCGCGTGGATTGGCGTGTTCGGACTATCTTGTTGACTCATTAGATAGGTATTAAGTCGTAGGTAGTTGACGATATCCATCTCTTTTTCAAACGATTTTATCTCTGAATACGGAATCGATGAGCCAATCGAGATAGAGATAGTTGTCGCTTGTTTATTAAGAAGTTCACGCCCGAGTAGAGCGGTTCTCAACAGTGGATGAACGCGACCCGCTTGATAGAAAAGCTCACTGTTCTTGCCATTGATAAAGATAGGTACCGTGGTGGCTTGGTGACGTTTGACGAATTTCGCTACCGACTTGCTCCACTCGATGTCTGTCAGTGTTTTTGCCCCTTTACGGTAGCTTGATACTTCACCTGCTGGGAATACAATCAATAGTCCACCATCAGCCAAATGACGATTGGCATCTCGAATCGCTTTGGCATTGGTGCGTTTCGATTCTTTACTGTTAAAGACATCGACACCGATGAAAAGATCATCCAGTTCAGGCAGGCGCTTAAGTAACTCATTGGCCAGCACCTTCACATCCTTTCTTACTGATCCTACGAGATCGGCAAGGATCACGCCTTCGATGGCGCCAAGCGGGTGGTTCGCCACAATCACGACAGGCCCTTCTTCCGGGATGTTTTCCGTGCTTCCCGATGCAACCGAGTAGTCGATATTGAGCGCCGACAGGGTGTGATGCATGAATTCAAAGCTAGATAACTCGTTTGGTCGATCTTGATAGAGTCGGTCTAGCTTAGATAGCCCAGTTGCCCACTCGACAACAGACTCACCTAAACCAAAAGGCGTGTAACGTGGTAAACGAAAAGGACTATCAATCATAATGAAATTACCTTACTTAATCAGTTGCGGCCAAACTTTATCGGCTTGTTGAATATGCTGTGCTTGGTCTTGTTCCCAACGCTGCTTAATCTCTTGGTCGTAGTTGAGGTAAAGCTTGTTATCAACAATCGTCCATTGATGTGGGTCACCCGGTGCAAAGTCACTTTTCGCTGATACAGCCCAAGCGCAATAGCCACCATATTGAGGGGCATATTTTTCAGGATTATTAACAAATAAAGTCAGATTCTTTTCAGAAGAGAAATACCAATCCGCGCCTTTGTACTCAGTGCTGAATTTTTTACTGCCTTCAATGGGCTTACCGGAAGTGAAATACGCGACGGTATCGTAGCCATCGAGCGCCTTACTGCTAAAGAAGCCAGTGTAGATTTCATCGGCAGCAAATACGTACGGGCTAACAAGTAGCAGAACCATGGTGAATAGTTTTCTCATGATGGACTCCATCTATAGATTGATTGCGGGTGATAAATCAAAGGTAAAGCGCTGCTGATTTATCTGGCATGGTTTAATGGGTTCGCATGGTGAGCCGGGTGCATAAAACATAGAGGCTTGGCCATGCAGATTACGTAAGTGTGTAAAGCTCACTGTATGTGCGTCTTCGCGATGCATACAGGTTGCTAAATGAGGTTGTTCGTTGTGATGGTGAGAGTGAAACTTAAGTAAGTTCTGTTGATTCTTACCTGTTGCCATAAGCTGATCGTATTTTGCTTGTCGGTAAGCTTGCACTCGCTCTAAATCAACACCGGATGAGAAGAGTGGAGAATCGGTGTCGACTATTTGCTGTTGAATACCATCCCACATGTAGGCGATAACCAGACCATTGTGTTGGGTTAGATTGGGCGCGAAAGCCAGCAAGGTAAATGGGGCAAAAGAGTGTAGGTCTAGCTTGTGAAATGCTTCAGAGAGCTGACTGATATTACGACTCGATGATAGGTTTTTAAGTAGCAAACCGCGGCTTACTAAAGGACCAACGGGCACTGTGCCTTGATAGTTATTGAGTAGGCACAGCGAAAGCCCGAACTCATTAATACTTATCCAGCTACCGCCGCCAGTTGGGTCGAGTGGCATGATGATATCGACACCGTTGACTCGATATTGTCTAGGTGGCATTGCCAGTGCCCGCGTCTTTTGTTCATCACGATTAAAAAAGACCTGATAACCATTTTCTTCAAGCAGCCAAGATACTGAACACATATTATTGCTCCCTCAGATAGCTGCTGGTGGTTGGGGCATAACCAAAGGTGTTGCAGGTCTCGACGTCTAGGAAGGTGGTGATCACCTTGATCATAGCGTAATGATGATTGGCATGCAGTGCGGCAAAGGTGACCTCTCTTTCGAGCGTTGAAGGCAGGCTTGCGAACACTTGAGCGTCCATCGAAACTTCGGTTTGGATCATGATAGGCGCTTCGAGATCTCGACGGTCTAATCGCTCAAGCCAGTTGATCACATAGTGGATCTCTTTGACTGCAATAGAGCGGTCGTATTCGACAGGATGACCACGACGACGAGTGTTGTAATCAACGGTCTCATCCTCTTTTAAAATCAAGGCGTGAAAAAGATCCAGTGTGTGACGAGTATGTTCACCGATAGAGCTTGTAACGTGTGGCTTTGCTCGTGTTAGGTAATCGCTGTCAGAAATCGCTAACAAAAACTCTAGACCCTGATTCAATATCTCTACCGCTCCCTTGATGCTAGGAGAGAAAGAAGTAAGGGCGCTCGGCTGGGCTATGGGGTTCATTCATGATCCTCGTGAAAAGTTAGTCGGTAGTCGGATATTGTTGAACAAGACGTCGCTCTTCTTGCCACGCCGCAAATAAGCTCTTGAAAGAAGGGGATTGGTGGCCTCGTTGTTTTTGCTGAGCGCCAATATCAAAAAGAATGCGATATTGCAGAAGTAGCGTGGAAAATATCTCTCGCAATGGGGTGTTGCGATCCCAGATATGTCCAGCCTCACTGCTTGCGCCATTGACCTCAAGAATCGTGAAATCCTCGCCGTTCATTAGGCTGTGCATGTCCTTAAACTTGACGTCGAGTCGACCAAAGTGAAAGCCATCGAAGTCGTCGAATATCTCGTCTAAGCGTTCGGTTAAAGCCTGAGTGATGTATTGATTACCGTCTCGGAAGATACAGCCACGGCTATGGCTGCCTGCAAACGCGAGTTGGAACTCTTCGCCCTCTGCGAGCACTTGATCCAATTTATCTTCATGTCTCGGTAGATACAGGTGACTAAGCTGCCCAGCACGCGGGCTATTTTCAATTAACTGTTTGAGTGTCGACTTGCCATCACCCATCACCATTGGTGCGTATTTGAGTGTGATCGAGATGATCTCGCCTTGCTTTTTGTTTGGGTAACGAACATAGAAAACACCCGCTTCGGCTTGATAAGGCGCCTTTTTCTGCAGTAGAAAGCGAGCATTATTTGGGAAAGATTCAACATACTGCTCAAGTTGATCTTGTGTGTTGATCAGCTTAACTCCGACACCTCGACAGCCAAGATCCGGCTTAGCCACGATAGGGAAATCAAGATCCGTTTGTATGAGTGCGCTGCGTGCGTCTTCGGCTTGTTTTTTACTGCTGAGATCCGTTTTGGTTAGGGTGATAAACGGTGAGATCCAACGCTGACTTGAAGATCCGGCAAGGCTTAATATCTCGTGTTTTGATTCGCCGACCATGCCACTGAGTTTGATGCTCGGATTGGCGATGAGCGGCAGCGCCCAGTCAAAGTGCCGTAACCCTTGCATCAGGCTTTGAATCACCACTGGCGTGTAGAAGAACCAAGTTGGAAGAAACTCATAAGGAGAGACGCTGCGCACGGTATCTTTTTCAAGCAAAGGCATGCCTGCATTAATTTGATGTGCTGGAATGATGCGAATATCTTGCGGTGAACTCATGATAATCCTCTAGAGTAGGTTCTATTCATTAATCGATTGCCGATAAACAGCAAAGCGATGGCACACGGGATGATGATCCATTGATATTCAGAGGCTTGCAGCCACGCTGATGTCCCTAAATAGTAGATGGCAGAGAAGACAATGCCAGTCCAGAGCGCAGTGGCACTAATCACGGCAAACAAGAAAGTAGGCAGTGGGATGGCGAAAAAGCCACTTAAGGTAAAGCCGACGGTACGAAGCCCGGGAATAAAGCGGATAACAAAAAGGCTGCTGAATGCGTTCTGACGTAATTTGGTACGAAGCGAACGAAAGTACTTATTAGTGAGGGCTTTATATCGAACACCTCGGAAGTAACGTCCTGATTTACCCAGGTAATAAAGACCGAGATCACCCGTGGCAATACCGATGAAAATAGCAAGCAGCGCATATTGAGGAAGTATTAGACCTTGAGTCGCGATACCTGCCGCCGTAACAATCGCAAGATCTTCAAGCAGATAAGAAAGCGCGATGATGCCAAGCATCAGCCATAGCAGCGACTCCTCCCCTGAATGTAACCATGCTTGAATGCTCTCGACGGTGCTCATTAAATGCCCTTATCTATCCTATAGATGAATGGCTTAACCACCATTCATTGAGTGTGGTAAATTAAATAGACAGGAGGAGCAGATAAAAACTTACAGCTGATTAGTGTTTTTTTGTGTTGGATTCATTCAATTGGTGGTTTGAGTCGTGCTGTTTGACTGCTGTTTGACTGCTGTTTTGAAGCTGAAGGCGTGGCATTTGGAAGCGGGTTGAACGAGAGTTTGTCGTTCGAAAATTAGGGCTTTGGGCTGAACATTTAGAAGAAAAGAAAAAGGCTGAGTCGTAAAACTCAGCCTTTCAGAACGTTAACTATGGATTACTTAAGCAATCTATTTAGTTAGGTCAATCTGGTAAACAGCAAAACCAACATCGTCAGTCGCAACACGTTTCATCGGGTATTGACCTTTCTCTTTAATGAACTCTGCTGCTTTGTCGCTTGGAGATGTTTCAAAGCGGATATCTAGCTTGTTATCCGTTTTGATTGGTGCAAATGACCAATTGTTATCTGCGCTTGGGCTCACTTGACCTTGTTCTTTGCTTACGCGAGAGATGTAGTTTGCAAGAACAGTACGGTTCTCATCTGGTGCATCAAATGCGATGAAGTTTTCACCTGTGCCTGGGAACTTAGCGCTGTATGCACGGTAGTTGTTGGTTGCGATCAGGAAGTCTTGCTTCATGTCGATTGGCTTACCTTGGTAAGTTAGGCCAACAATACGCTGTGAGTCAGGGTTAACGACTTTACAGTTTGCATCGTATTTCGCAGGTTGAGTTACGTCGATTTGGTAATCAACACCGTCGATAACATCGAAGTTGTAAGTGCGGAAGTTCTCCCACTCGATCAACTGTTGTGGTGCTGTTGAGTTAACATCAACTTGGTTGAATTGACCAGCAGAACACTCAAGCCACTCTTTTACTTCGTGACCTGTTACCTTCATCGCAACTAGTGTGTTCGGGTAAAGGTATAAGTCAGCTGCGTTACGGAATGTCAGTTGACCAGATTCAACTTCAGTGAAGTTCGCTGGGTCATTCTTACGGCCACCAGCTTTGAATGGTGCAGCCGCGGAAAGTACTGGCGTACCATCTAGGTCAGGGTCACCTTGGATGAACTGTTCAACGTAATCTTTCTGTGCAAGGTTAACGATTTGAACTGTTGGATCGTCTTGTACTAGAGACAAGAAGCTGTACATCACATCGTCTGCTTTACCAATCGGTTGGTTAACAAACTCACGAGTACCAGCGTGGTCTTTTTCTAGTGCTGTTACGATGCCTTCATCAGCCGCAGCAAGAGATTTCTTCTCGATCTTGTCGTAGATAGGGCGTGCTTCTGATTGGCCTTTAACGACTTCCCACTTACCGTCTTTTTGTGCCAGTGTTAGGTCCATAACACCAACGTGGCTACCCCAACGACCTGGCATTACTGCCGCAACGCCGTTCATTGTGCCCGTTTCGTTGTCGATGCCTTGAATGTCATCAAAACCTTTACCTGGGAACACTGCGTGAGAGTGGCCGAATGCGATCGCATCAATGCCATCTACTTCAGATAGGTAGAACGTTGAGTTCTCTTCGCCATTTTTGTATGGGTCAGTTGATACGCCTGAGTGAGGGATAGCAACGATAACTTCAGCGCCTTCCGCTTTCATTTGAGGCACTAACTCGTTAGCCGTCTCAATGATGTCACGAGCGATTACTTTACCTTCAAGGTTCTTCTTATCCCACGTCATGATTTGTGGTGGAACGAAACCGATGTAGCCGACTTTTACTTCATGCTCTACGCCTGCAGTATCTTCAAACGTGTGCGTCTTGATGATGTAAGGTGTGAAGTAGTGTTCTTTGGTTTTTGCGTCGTAAACGTTAGCACTGATGTACGGGAAATCAGCGTCGTTGATTGACTCTTCTAGGAAATCAAGACCGTAGTTGAATTCGTGGTTACCTATGTTTGCAGCGTCGTAGCTTAGCTGGTTCATAGCTTTGTATGCAGGGTGAACTTCACCCGCTTCGATGCCTTTGTCTGCCATGTAGTCACCCATTGGGCTACCTTGCAGCAAGTCACCGTTATCAACTAATACGCTGTTGGTTACTTCGTTTTGAGCTTCTTTTACTAGAGTTGCAGTACGTGCTAAGCCGATTTTTTTCGATGGCTTGTCTTTGTAGTAATCGTAATCCATTAGGTTGGTATGGATGTCCGTTGTCTCTACGACACGTAGTTTAATCACTTCATCGGTATCTGGTGTTGTTGTACAGCCTGCTAGAGTCAAACCAAGACCCGCAAGCACAGCCAATGACAAAGGTTTCATTGCAACTTTCATTTTGTAGCTCCAAAGTGGATAGTAGAAAATTCGTTGCGTAATGTAACAAAATGGAATGAAACAATGATTACAACGAATGTTAATTCGTGACTTAGATCGACTACTTTATGGTGTTCTGCAAGACGCCTCCCAAACCTGATTAATCGATGTGCAACTGATATCGATAATATTAGTCCATTCATTTCACCTGCTTATCGATAAATTCAATCCCTTATCAGCTTTTCGAATAAAAAATGAAATTTTAGAATTTCCAGTAATATGAGAGGCTCGTCATAATGCCTATATCAAGGACGTATCAGGCAGACGAATAGCAAGGATAGCTCAACACGAAGCTTCTGTTTTCTTCTAGTGCCAATACTCCCATTCACTCAAGTGGATGAGTTAAATCCCATGCTTGGCAAGACCAAGTAATGAATTGCTCGTAACGCGAGCCTTAAAGGAAGCACTGAAATGGACCAAGAACGTTTAACCCACCTAAAACAGCTCGAAGCGGAAAGTATTCATATTATCCGTGAAGTAGCGGCTGAGTTTGATAACCCAGTGATGATGTACTCCATCGGAAAAGATTCTTCTGTGATGCTTCATTTAGCTCGCAAAGCGTTTTATCCAGGCAAGATTCCATTCCCGCTATTGCATGTAGATACGGATTGGAAATTCCGCGAGATGATTGAGTTTCGTGATCGTACGGCTAAAAAGTACGGCTTCGACCTTTTAGTACATAAGAACCCAGAAGGTATTGAGATGGGTTGTAGCCCATTTGTACATGGTTCTTCGAAGCACACTGACATCATGAAAACACAGGGCCTTAAGCAGGCGTTAAACAAGTATGGGTTCGATGCGGCTTTTGGTGGTGCGCGTCGTGATGAAGAAAAATCTCGTGCGAAAGAACGTGTTTATTCTTTCCGTGATAAGAACCATACGTGGGATCCAAAAAACCAGCGTCCAGAGCTTTGGCACACCTACAACGGTCAGGTTAATAAGGGCGAAAGCATTCGTGTCTTCCCGCTATCTAATTGGACTGAGCTCGATATCTGGCAATACATCTATCTAGAGAGCATCGATATTGTTCCACTTTACCTTTCAGACAAACGCCCTGTAGTTGAGCGTGATGGCATGCTGATCATGGTTGATGATGACCGTATGGAGCTGCAAGAAGGTGAAGTGATTGAAGAGAAAAGCGTTCGTTTTCGTACTTTAGGCTGTTACCCATTAACCGGAGCGGTTGAATCTGAGGCGAATACGCTAACGGGCATTATTGAAGAGATGCTGGTGGCGACGTCTAGTGAGCGTCAAGGTCGAGCGATTGACCATGATCAGTCGGGCTCTATGGAGCTGAAAAAGCGCCAAGGTTATTTCTAAGAATCTAAGGAAAGAAAAATGAATAGTGCAGTAGAAGCCGAATTGGCTGAACTAGGGATTGAAGGTTATCTAAGTCAGCATCAGCATAAATCTATGCTTAGATTTTTAACTTGTGGCTCGGTAGATGACGGTAAAAGTACGCTAATCGGTCGCTTACTCCATGATACAAAACAGATTTATGAAGATCAGCTAGCGGCGGTTCACTCGGATAGCCAACGAGTGGGAACGACAGGTGAGAAACCTGATTTGGCACTGCTTGTTGATGGTCTGCAGGCTGAGCGTGAGCAAGGGATCACGATCGATGTGGCTTACCGCTACTTCTCGACTCAAAAACGTAAGTTCATTATTGCTGATACTCCTGGGCATGAGCAGTATACGCGCAATATGGCAACAGGCGCTTCAACGTGTGATCTGGCGGTGATCTTGATTGATGCTCGTAAGGGCGTTCTGGATCAAACACGTCGTCACTCGTTTATCTCTAACCTGCTTGGTTTGAAGCATTTCATCGTTGCTGTAAACAAGATGGATCTCGTGGATTACGCGCAAGATCGTTTTGAAGAAATTCGCGATGAATACCTAGAGTTTGCAGAAAACCTAGAAGGCGAAACCAATATTCAGATCTTGCCAGTATCGGCGCTTGAAGGCATCAACGTTGCTGCACCAAGTAAAGAGCTTGCATGGTTCGAAGGCCCATCTCTGCTAGAAGTGTTAGAGAACGTCGACATTGACCAAAAGCGTTCGGCAGGTGAATTCCGATTCCCAGTTCAGTACGTCAATCGTCCTAACTTAGACTTCCGCGGTTTTGCTGGCACCGTTGCCTCTGGCCGTGTCAGTGTCGGTGATGAAATCAAGGCGCTGCCGTCGGGTAAAACCTCTAAGGTTGCACGCATTGTAACTTTTGATGGTGATTTGGAGTCTGCGCAAGCGGGCTTGGCAGTAACACTGACTCTTGAAGATGAGATTGATATCAGTCGTGGTGATTTGATTGTGCTAGAAAACGCGCAGATTGAATCCACTAACCACGTATTGGCTGACATCGTGTGGATGACAGAGCAACCATTGCAACCAGGCAAAGCTTACGACATCAAGATCGCAGGCAAGAAAACCGTTGGTCAGGTTGAAACGGTTCGTCACCAATACGACATCAACAACCTATCGACTCACGCTGTCGATGAGTTGCCATTGAATGGCATTGGCTTGTGTGAATGGTCACTGAACGAGACTGTCGCGCTGGATAAATACCGTGAAAGTGCCGATACCGGTGGCTTCATCGTTATCGACCGACTAACCAACGTGACGGTTGGCGCGGGTTTGATTCGAGACCGTTTGGACTCTGTTGAACAGCAAGTCGGTAACTTCTCTGCATTTGAACTTGAGTTCAACGCATTGGTTCGCAAACATTTCCCTCATTGGGATGCCAAAGATCTAAGCCAACTACTGAAGTCATAAACGACCAAGTAACAGCTTATTGAATCAGGCGGAAACCGATCGTTTCCGCCATAAAGGACGGGTATATGTGGCAACAAGGATTTGTATTAGCGATTTTGCTCGGCATCATTACTTGCCTGCTCGTTACCCGTATTAAGCCAAGCTTTATCTTTGCTGGCGCGGCGTTTATTGCTTTTATGGCTGGCATGATCGACTTGTCGAGCTTGGCTAATAACTTCACTAACTCCTCGTTACTGACTTTAATTCTTCTGATCCTCGCATCAAGTGCGTTGGAGAAAACTCGCTTAATCAGCTGGGTTAGCCGCAATATCTCTGAAGGTAGGCTAGGTACCGTGGTTGCGAAGTTGGGTATTTCTACAGCGTTACTTTCTTCTTTTACTAATAACACCGCGGTGGTTGTTTCTTTGATCGGGGCGATCAAACGTAATCAACAGCACGCGCCGTCTAAGTTACTTATCCCTTTGTCATACGCTGCCATCTTAGGTGGCACCCTGACATTGATCGGCACCTCTACCAATTTGATCATCAATAGTTTTGTTGAAGATGCAGGTTTACCGAGCTTAAACTTTTTCACACCTACCTTGATCGGTTTAGCGGTTTTGGTCGGTGGGGTATTGATCCTTATTCCTCTTAGCTATTTTCTACCCAGCTACGATGATGGTTCTCAAGATGATCTGCCTTACTTTCTCGAGGCGCGAGTTGAGCCAGGTTCTCCATTAGTTGGCCGTAGCGTCAGTGAAAATAATCTTAGAGCTCTTAGAAAACTGTTCTTAGCCGAAGTGATTCGAGACGGTAAAACCACCGCGTCGATTGACCCTGATTTTATTCTTCAAGCTCGCGACCGATTGCTGTTTTGTGGTGATGTAGAGAGTGTTGCAACACTGCAAGAAATCCAAGGTTTAACCCTGTTTGGTCAGCATCATTTGAATGGCCAGAGCTTTGTTGAAGTGGTGGTGAGTTCGTCGGCAAGCTTCTGTAACAAAACCCTGAAAACCAGCCAATTTAGAGATCGTTTCGATGCGGTTGTGGTTGCTATTCGTCGTGGCCATGAACGCCTAGAAGGTGGGCTAGGGAATATCACATTGACCGCTGGTGATACCTTGATTTTGGTTCCAGGTAAACGCTTTGAAGAACAGCGCCAACAACACAACAAAGAGTTTGTGTTGATGAATGACTTAGATTCGAGTGCCAAGCTTGATGCCGACAAATCGACGTTCGTGTTGCTCGGCTTTGCTAGCGTGATTGGTTTAGCCCTTATCGATGCAGTACCTATTATCAAAGGCTTAGCTGGTTTTCTACTGTTGCTGGTGGCATTTGGCGTGGTGCAACTGGGTGAGCTCCGCCGCCGTTTCCCTGTTGATATTGTGGTGATCGTGGGCTCTGCACTTTCTATTGCTCAACTGATGATTTCATCGGGTTTATCTGAGCGGATGGGGCTGATGTTTATGGAGGCGTTTAATGGCTGGGGCGTATTCGGTGCGTTAGTTGCTACCTACTTTATGACTTTGGTTTTGACAGAGCTGGTGACCAATAATGCGGCTGCAGCACTCTCATTTCCGATTGGCTACAGTATGGCAGTAGGTTATGGCGTTGACCCTATGCCGTTCATCATGGCGGTACTGTTTGGTGCCAGTGCCAGTTTTATCTCTCCATACGGCTACCAAACCAACTTACTTGTTTATAGCGTAGGTAATTACCATTTAACGGATTATCTGCGTATCGGCATTCCAATCTCGATTGTATATTCGGGCTTGGTGCTGACCCTAATTCCTTATTTTTTCCCATTTTAATGCTGTTTATTTAAAGGACTAATTATGACCGCAGTACTCAAATCCAAAGATGAGAATGTTGTGTGGCATCAACACTCGATTGATAAAACATTTCGCGCGGATCTGAAATCACAAAAGCCAGCCGTGCTCTGGTTCACGGGGTTGTCTGGTTCTGGTAAATCGACAGTCGCTGGAGCATTAGAAAATCGCTTGGCACAGCTTGGTTACCATACTTATTTATTGGATGGCGACAATGTGCGTCATGGATTATGTAGTGACCTTGGCTTCTCTGAGCAAGATCGTCGAGAGAACATCCGTCGTATTGGTGAGCTTGCTAAATTGATGGCAGATGCAGGCTTGATCGTGTTGTCAGCCTTTATTTCTCCGCATCAAGCTGAAAGGCAACTCGTGAGAGATTTATTGCCGGAAGGTGAGTTTCTTGAGGTGTTCGTCAATACGCCATTAGAGGTTTGCGAACAGCGTGACCCTAAAGGTCTGTATAAGAAAGCACGTGCCGGAGAGATCCCGAACTTTACAGGTATTAGTTCAGTGTACGAAGCGCCTCAGAACCCTGAGATTGATCTACCTGCAGGTGAGAAGACACTCGATGAATTGGTCGAACTGTGTATTGATGCGTTGGAGAAGCGAAATATCTTAGCCAACTGAGATCGTTGGTATGACTAAGGCTACTCAGCTGTTTATCTGTTTATTCACGACCGATAAATAGTGCAGCCTTAGTTTACCGAGACAAGAAACCTATCCTCTAGATTCTCTTTATTCCTCTCTATACTTCACTTTTTACACCGTCTATTTTAGCTCCGTCGAGTGTCTAGACGGTGTAATTTACGCTGCTTTTCACTTCTGTCTGTACTGTGAATTTCTGGCTCAATAGTGCAATCAGTTGATCGTAATACTGCGTGTTTGGCTTGTTACCGAGCAAGGTACAAAGCTCATTGCCTGTAGGGCTGAATCGGTAGTAAACCAGCTTCACGCCTTTTGATAATGGTGCCAGTGACATGCTCTTACCTTGATAGGTTAGGTGCAGGGCTGGATCGAAATCAATCTCTCCGGATTCTAATTCTGTGCCCAGAATAATCCCGAGCTCTATCAAGTGGAGCAAGCTGGAGTAGGGCAGGTTGTGCCCACCAAGGTTGATGGTGTTGGTGGTGTCCCTTTTGCCAAAGTTGAATAGCCCAGCATGAGATTTAAAGCCGAGTAAGAGCTTTCTGCTGTTATCGCTACCAAAGCTACAACCCAGTGATGCTGCCCTTTGTAGGGTTAACGCTTCTTTTGGTGTCATGTCTTTTAAGATTTGCAGTGCCTTCATCGACGTCGAGCCTGGGTTGGTGACTTCTCGTTTCAGTACTTGAGCCCATAGCCTCTGCATCGATGTATTGTGGATCTCTTGTGCCATGTCGAAGAAACGGTATAACCAGTCCTGATCCGGGTCTCCAGCCGCTTCATCCTTACATGAAGAGTGCGCCAACTTTAGAATCTGTTCTAGGTTCTTTTGGCGAAGCTCTCTACGTTTTTTCTCTCGCAATAGTGCCCGTTCGATAAGCGTACTCTCAGCTTTATCCTTTGGCTTGGCACTATGACTAATTAAGAAATCGAGGCCGAAGCTTTGTGCGATGTGCAGCATTCTGCTGGCACTGTCGGCAATATGAGGCTTTTTCTCATGCTTATGCTGTGTGTCGCTAGCATGCTCAATGATCACTGGCTGTTTGGTTTTTGACATAAGAGTACCGTTAGGAGACGACTCAAAACCAATCGTAGTAAATAATTGCTCAGCCTAGCTTGTTAAAACGCTTGATAACTGAGCTACAATTTTTGATTGTAGAATAACTACTTATCAAAAAGCTCCGCCTTGTTCTCAAGGCTTTTTCCTACGCTATTTCTGAACACTTACTTATTGTGATTGGTATAACTGTCTAAAATGTAACTCTTTATCTTATTGGTGGCTAGATTTTGCGAGCATAGTTGAAGGTTTCAACAAATTTTTACTTTTGTTAATGATAATAAAATGTTAAATTTGTTGTAATTCTCAAGGAGGAGTTATGAATCAAGTCAATGATAACAAGCTGAAGAAACAGCTTAGTATAGGGTTATTACTCGCGATTTATGTCGCTGTTCTAGCTTACTTATCTAATTACATCGCGTAATTCAGAAGAAAATTATCGTTATTAAACTGTTATTGAATGATCACACTCGTTCAGTGACGGCAGCTCATCCTTGAGCCACCCTTCTAATGACTACATGTCGTCATACTCTTCAATCGCAGTACCTTCAATAAGATAACCGGTTTGCGCTAAGTCATGGCTGATTGACTCAGTTTTCAGCGTTCCGACCAAATAGATCACATCCCATAACTGCTGTATTGGTGCACCTTTCGGGAACTTCACGTAGATGATTTGGTTCGGTGGCGGCGGTGGCACGTGGATACATGCGCCAAAGTACGGTACCAGCAGAAACTCAGTGATCATATTCTCATCACCTTCCAATGGAATCACAAAGCCAGGAATCTTCACTGTGCTGCCATTCAGCTCTGGGCGAACAGCACCAAGTGTCGATTGTTGAGGTTTGTCCATACTATTGTGGTCAACCATCGGCATACCAAATGAATCTAGCTGAGCACGTTCTGATTCTGGAATCAAATCAATCCATTCAAGTGTTAATACCGATTCGTCATTCTGAGTGGTTTCAGCGTGAGCTGTACTGATAAATGGGAACAGAAGTAGCCCAAGTATCAGTAGGAATTTGCGTTGCATCGTAGGTTCCTATTTTAGATTCGAATCGTCATGCCATCAGACAATGACTGGCGGTAAGCCCTGAAAGCGGGAATAAAGCCGATAATGATTCCGGCAACTTGTACCAGCATAAGCAGTTTCCACTCATGCGGTGTGATTGCGGATATCGATATGTTGATACCATAACTTTGTTGCACAATAGGAGCAACTACTGCGATCAGCGCAAACAGCACTGCAACACCTAATGTAATGCCAAGGAAGGTTAGTGCACTGGCTTCACTGATCAGTAAACCAAACACATGACGAGGTCTTGCGCCCATCGCACGTAGGATAGCCATCTCTCGACGCCTTTCTTGCAAGCTAGTGAGTAGGCTACTGAGCATACCCAATAATCCGGCGACAACAACAAACCCTGAAACAATCAGTAATGCTTGTTCTGCTACAGCCATCATTCCCCACAATTCGTGAAGCGCAATGCCCGGCATAATGGCGCTTAAAGGTTCTTGGCGGTAGTTATTGATTTCTCGTTGCAGTGCGAAGGTTTGGATCTTCGATTTAAGGCCAACCATCATCGCGGTAATCTGCTTCGGTTGGAAGTCACGTTGCTTTAGCGCTTCAGCATTCGGTGTGTGCCCGAGGTTGGCACCTGATTCCCAGCCAACATGAATTGCTTCGATTGCCTCTAGCGATACGTGTACGGTTTTGTCTACTGGTGTTCCTGTTGGCGCGAGTATTCCCACAATCTTGAAGGGCAGATTATCGTGACGGCTAAACGCAACATCACTGATACCGTGCGCAAGAATGATTTGATCACCTATTTTGTAATCTAGCTTCTTCGCGACGTCGGCACCAATCACTACGTCAAATAGCTGATTAAACTCTTTGCCTTGCTGAAAAGTAAGTGGTTGCTTACTTCCATAGCGATAATTCTCGAAGTAGCTATGGTTCGTGCCCATTACGCGGAAGCCTTTATGTGAATCACCCAATGAGATTGGGATCGCCCACTTTACAGCGTTGTGCTGGCTAAATTCTTCATAGCTTTTCCAGTCGATGTTGTTGGTCGCATTACCGATTCTAAATACGGAATAAAGCAGCAGGTTTACCTGACCAGAGCGGCCACCGACGATAAGGTCAGTACCTGAAATCGTATTGGCGAAGCTGCTCTTAGCTTCGGTTCTTACACGTTCCACACCGAGTAATAGAATGACGGATACAGCCACAGTGAGAATAGTTAGAATGGCTGTGGCTTTACGGTTGAGTACGCTTTTTAAGGCTAAGTGAGTAATTACTTTCATACGACAACCTTAGCTTGGTTAACGGTTTTTAAATCTATGGTTCGAGTGAACAACTTTTCTAGTGTTGGATCATGGCTAACAAAGATAAGAGTAGAACCTGCCTGGTTGGCTTGTTCTAACAACAGTTCGATAAAAGCTTCTCGGTTGTCATGATCCAAAGCCGAGGTTGGCTCGTCGGCAATAATGATTTTGGGTTGGCCGATCAAAGCACGAGCGGCAGCAACACGTTGTTGTTGACCGATGCTCAACTCGGTAACGGGCTTGTCCATTAAAGCTTGAGGTAGCTTTAATCGGAGTAACAACTCTCGAGCCGTCTCTTGTAAGCTTTTCTGGCTTTCAGCGACTTGCTGTTTACGAATCTGTGAAAACTGGCAAGGAAGCGTCACGTTATCGATAACTGATAGATAAGGAAGCAGGTTAAATTGTTGGAAAATATAACCAATATGATCGGCTCTGAATTTATCTCTTTGACGAGGTGTAAGCTGAGTGAGGTCTTGATCAAGGATAGAGACTTCTCCTTGCTCAGCTTGGTTGATTCCGGTCAGTAGCCCTAACAAAGTTGATTTTCCACAACCACTTGGTCCTTTAATAAAAAGGTGCTCTTGGGCTTGGATGTGAAGAGAGGGGATCTCTAGCGTTGGTGGTAATTCAGGCTTCCAACGAAAGCTGATATTTTCGAGTTTGACCACAAGTGATGAACTGTCAGAAGACATGCTAGCTCCAATAATTAAAGCGGTGTATCTACTGGACAGTAATTTGAAACATAAATTCCCAGGAACACACCGATTTGAACAGCCAAGTAAGCGATGACTTACCTGGCTGTTTATTTTACGTTTAATCCGATCTATGAGTGATTAGAATCGGAAACTAATACGCTCTGCGTTAAGCACTTCTTGTACTTGAGCTGTGTCTGTTAGTAGGTTCACCGTCATTTTTTCAGTGTTGCTGAACTTAGAGAACCACTGAGTGCTAACTGTGTCTAGCTTAGCAACATCTGAACATTCATAGTGGTACTCAACAGTGAACTCACCGTGGCCACCTTCTGAGTGATCGTGGTGGTCGTGACCTTCGTGGTCATCATGATCGTGCTCAGCGTGGTCATGGTCTTTGTGGTCATCATGATCGTGTTCAGCGTGGTCATGGTCTTTGTGGTCGTCATGATCGTGTTCAGCGTGATCATGGTCTTTGTGGTCGCCATAACCGTGTTCCGCATGGTCATGGCCTTCATGGTCGTTATGACCGCCTTCTAAGGTGTTTGCTACTGACTTGAACTTCAGAGTACAACTCGCATTGTTAAAACTAAACAGCTCTTCTGGCTTGTTTAATTGTGCGATAGCCTGTTCAAACACTTTCTTCTGTTCTGCAGTTTCTGGAGCATGTTCAAACCCAACCACATCAGCGCCGGGAGCTGTCACTTCAACAAGCAATTCTTGCCCATCTTGCGCGATGTTTACTTCAACTTGGCCATGTACGTGTGCATCATGAGAGCGGAATTCTTCGTTAGCTAGAACATTTGTAGAGACAGTCATGCCGATAACAACGGCTAAAAAAGTAGGTTTCATGTTTTTTCCTGAATAAAGGTTAATTAAAAAGTAGTGGTAATTAAGCGATATTTACAGGAGGTGAGCGTGCCAAATAAGCGAAATATAGCCGCTGTAGTGAAGTTACTGACTCTGTAATAGCGACAGTAAATTCCGAATGGAACTCTGGAATCTGTGGTAGTGAGTGCGCTGTGATGAACTGATTAAGCGAAAACAGCTCACAATGGTGTGAAGTGTGGTGCTCTGGTGCGATATCCACAATGTGTGTTGCGGCTAACACGCTTAACATGAGCATAAGCCCAAGCAAGAAGCCTGTTTTGCGTTTCACATTGTTGGGTGTGTTTTGCCACATCAGGATGATTAACCACAGAATTAAAAAAAGGATACTGTTATAATATAACAATATCCTTTGGTTAGGTCTCGAAAAAGACGCGAATATCTTATTAAAGGCTCGCTTTAATCAACTCAATGACTTGAGTGACTTCTGATTCGTTTAATGCACCTTCTTTTACAAACAAGATTTTACCTTGCTTGTCTTGAACGATAATCGCTGAGCTTTCTTCTTTTAGAGCCCATGTTGACGCAACGGCGCCGTCTTCATCTAGGACCATAGAAGACCATGGAAATTCTTCTTTGCTGCTTTCGGCAGAGGACTTAACAAAAGACCCAGTACCCCAAATCGCATCATCTTGGTTGATGATAGTGGTGGTTTGGTAGCTGTCTTCTGAGAATTTCGATGCGGTAATGGCTGCCATCAGTGGTGCGTTGAGCTCTTTAGAGCTGCTGCGGCCAGCGATAGCTTGAACGACGCGAACTTTACCTAGAAGATCATTGGTTGCCCAAGCTTGATATCCAGTATTTCCGTCGTTTAGAACAATCTCACCATAGTTACTCACATCGACGGCAGGTAGGGTAGCGCCTACTGATAGGTTGTGAGCATTGGCGAAGAGTGGAGAGGCTGCGGCTAGAAAAGCCAGTAGAGTTTTGTTTTTCATTATATTTTTGTTCCGCTTATTGGTTTGCACAGGAAGTATAATATGAAATTTGAAAAATGCCTCTTTAACTTTTTTATCGTACGACGTAGAAAGAAGTTGCAGGCTTGTTACCAAAAGGTATAATGCATCAATATCAAGATGAACAATAGATTATCTTGCTGTTTGCTAAAGGAATTAGCGATTAAATGTGCTTTGAACAGCGACGCTGTTCAGGTATGTGACTGTAGTACTCAAATGGAATTGAGGTTGTATTATGTTAAGAAAATTTTCTACTTACCGTCCACGTCAGGTGGCGCGTTTCGTTAAAGTCCTGTTCAAAGGCCAATTTGCTATTGAAGGTGTTGGAGAGTTTCGCTTCGACCAAGGCAAGGTGCTACTTCCTGAAGTTTCAGACAAACAAAAGCTCACTATTTTTAAAGAAGTTAACGGCACCATTGCAGCGTTGCCGGTGTAACTGAGCTTTATCGATTTGTCTTGCACCGAATAGATTAACAATGAAAAGGGCTTCCTGATGGAAGCCCTTTTTTAATGCGTGTCGTTCACGATGGTATGTCGAACGGCACTTTATTGTGGAGGGAAGCACACACCTGTTCCACCCAACCCGCAATACCCATTCGGATTTTTAGCTAGGTATTGCTGGTGGTAGGTTTCTGCGAAAAAATATTTTCCAGCAGGCAGAACTTCCGTCGTGATCTCGTTGCCTAAAGATTCAGTCATTGCTCGTTGATATTCACGTTTAGAGTGCTCAGCGATAGATTGTTGTTCTTCACTGAAGGTGTAAATCGCAGAACGGTACTGAGTCCCTAAATCGTTGCCTTGGCGCATCCCTTGAGTTGGGTCATGACGCTCCCAAAAGGTTTCAAGTATTCGAGCTAGAGAGGTTTGTTCACTATCAAATATGACACGAACGACCTCGGTATGGCCGGTTTGCCCAGTACATACTTGTTCATAAGTGGGATTAACTGTGTATCCGCCAGCGTAACCAACGGATGTTGAAATAACGCCATCCAATTGCCAAAACAAACGCTCAGCTCCCCAGAAGCACCCCATACCAAACAGGACTTCTTGTTGAGAGCCCGTGGGTGCATCGAGCAGGTCGGTTTGATTGACGAAATGGCGCTCAGTGATTCGAATTGGGTCAGCATTTCCCGGTAGTGCGGTTGCTGCAGAAACCAGTTGTTGTTTGTTTAGCATGTTATATTCCTTTTCGCATACGTTTACCGCGCTGGCTTTTATTTAACGTGGGTTCATATTAACTGTTGGTCAATATTGAATAAGTCTTTAAATTAGACCGTGTTATTCCAGGATTTATTACAGACTCAATGCCTATTTAGCGGTATTATTTCTTTTCACTTATTAACGTATTGATAACTTCTTCACCAATTAAACATGATAAGAAAAACTTTACCAGTTCTGATTGGCACTCTATTGTCATCGACGCTCGCTTTCGCTGACGTTTCCCTTGAAATCAAAGGGCTAGATGGAGCGCTTGAGGATAATGTTGATGCTTATCTGAGTGCGATCCCTGAAGAAGAGTATTCGGTTTCACTAAGATTCCAATCCCGCTTGGAATCTATGATTAAAGAAGCCCTGAATGCGTTAGGCTACTACCACCCTATAATCACATTTACTCACTCCGAAGATGATACCGAAATGACCGTTACGGTTGAGCCGGGAGAGCCTGTTGTTATTTATACTTCAGATATCGTTCTAACTGGTGAAGCCAAGGATGACCCAGACTTTTTAGCCTTGATAGCGAAGAGTAGCTTGTCTAAAGGTTCGACTCTGAATCATGGTAATTATGACTCTTTGAAATCGTCGATCCGCAACCTTGGCTTAGCGAAAGGCTACTTCGATGGTGCTTATGATCTTAGTAAGCTAGAAGTCGCTCCTGAATTGAACCGCGCTTATGTTCGTCTTCATTATAACAGTGGTATCCGCTATCACTTTGGTACTACTCAGGTTACTGGTAGCCAGATAGAAGAAGATAAGGTGCAGTCACTTAAACCATTTGAGGATGGCGAACCTTACTCAATCACCAAAGTCGGTGAGTACAACCAAAACCTGTCCAATACGGATTGGTTCTCCTCGGTATTTGTTGAACCAGATTTAAGCCAGTTAGGCGAAGGCCGAGAGATCCCGATGAAGGTTAGCCTTGCTCCGCAAGCTCGTAACCAAATCGAAACGGGTATCGGTGTATCCACCGACCTTGGCGTAAAAGGCACTCTGAAGTGGAAAAAACCTTGGGTTAATGAACAAGGCCATAGCTTCAATAGCAGCCTGTCGATTTCTAAACCTGAACAGACGATTACCGCTACCTATAAAATCCCTCTGGATGACGTGCTGAACGACTACTATCAAGTTAAGTACGGTATGAAAAACTTGGATAATCGTGATACCAAGAGTTTGGAGTCAAACTTAGCGCTAGAAAGATATTGGCGACTGGATAACGGTTGGCAACGCACGGTCTTCATTCGATACTTGGTCGAAAACTATGAGCAAGGTTTGCAGGATGATTTAGCGCAATTTGTGCTGCCGGGTATCTCTTTCTCACGCACTCGAACGCGAGGCGGTTCGATGCCGATGTGGGGCGATAAACAAACCATTATGGTTGAAGCGGGTGATGATACCTTGTTATCTGAAACTAAGGTTGTTCGTTTTCAAGGTCAAACCGCTTGGATTCGAAGCATTGGCGACAATCACCGAGGCTTAACTCGACTTCAATTTGGCGGCAACTTTGCCGACGAGTTTGATAAGCTATCTCCCTCCCTAAGATTCTTTGCTGGTGGTGACAATAGCATTCGTGGTTATGGTTATGAGTCGATCTCTCCTCGAGATGAAAGTGGCGCACTAACGGGTGCCAAATTCATTGCAACCAGCTCGTTTGAATACCAATACCGCTTGGTTGGAAACTGGTGGGGCGCAGCATTCTACGACATTGGTGATGCCTTCAATGATAAACCTGAATGGAAACATGGTACCGGCGTCGGGGTTCGTTGGGCGTCGCCCGTCGGCCCTGTGAGCTTAGATTTTGCTTGGGGTCTAGATGCAGCAAAAGGTGATGAGTTCCAGTTACACTTTAGTTTAGGGCCAGAATTATGATCAAAGTGATGGGCAAGTGCATCAAGTGGACGTCGATCTCATTGACGTCTATTTTGCTGTTGTTGATAGCCTTGCTAGGTTTTGTTTTGTTCACCAATCCAGGGTTGAACACTGTGTTGTGGGGCGCTGAAAAAGCGTTGCCACAGCTTAAAGTGGAAAGCACTAAAGGGGCTCTGTTCCCGAGCTTTACGCTTAATAATGTTCAGTTTAAAGATGACAGCCTGCATATAGACACCAAAGTTCAAAAGCTGAACTTGGCGATTAATCCTCGCTGTCTGCTCGACCCTAAGTTGTGTGTCGATCGTTTAGCGATTCAAGGATTGGACTTCGCATTTACTGAACTGCCTCCGGCCTCTACAGAAGAAACAGAACCTACTCCGCCCGTAACATCGGTAAAAACACCGTTGCCAATCGTAATCAACCGTATCGCTTTGTCTGATATCAAGTTGAATATCTTAGGGCATGAAATTGAATGGAGCTTGTTCTCTACGGCTTTGAGTATGCAGGGCGAAAAGCTAACTGTATCGCCAACCTTATTCAATGATCTTAAGGTTAAACTCGCTGAGTCGACAGAAGAACCGCAAGCAGAAAAGGTTGAGCCAAAAGCTGCCGTTAAAACGGCTATCGAATTGCCGGAAGTCTGGATTCCTCTGCAGGTTGTGTTGGAGCGTTTTGACCTCAACCGTTTCACCTTAGAACAAGAAACACCAATCGTTGTTAACCACCTTGGGCTAGAAGCTCGCGCGGGCAAACACACGGTTGATGTTTCAACTCTCGAACTCGATATGCCACAAGCAAGCGCCAATCTAACCACGAAGGTTGAGCTCAAGGGCGGTTACCCGCTAGAACTTTCTTTGGATGCGTTGGTGAAAGAAACCGACCTTGTTGGGCAGAAGTTGTCTCTGAAAGCACAAGGCAGCGTGGCTAAGCTAAACCTAGACTCCCAATTTTCTGAGCTGATTGAGGCAAAGTTGTCTGGGGATATTCAACCCTTAGAACCGACTCTGCCATTTGACCTTCTTTTAGAGGGCGGACAAGCACAGTGGCCCCTTACCGGAAAAAGCGATTACCAAGCGACAATTGAGCAATTTAAAGCTGATGGCTCACTAGATGGTTTTAATGTTCTTCTTAAAGGTGAAGCCGATGGTAAGGAAATCCCTGAATTAGCCATCGATCTACAGGGTAAAGGCACGACGGAACAAATTGTTCTCGAGCGTCTAAAGCTCAACACGCTAGGCGGTGAGCTTAACGGTGTCGTTAAAGCGAACTGGAAGAGTCTCGTTAACTGGCAAGCTGACGTGACACTCAAAGATATTCAACCGGGTCTGCAGTGGCCAGAAGCTGAGGGCAACATTAGTGGAAACATCGTCACCTCAGGTGAGTTGACTGAAGCGGGCGGCTGGGCGATTGAACTGCCTAAATTGGATATTGAAGGGATCTTGCGAGAATACCCTCTGGATATCGAAGGTCAGTTGTCAGCGTCTGATCGCAGCGCGAGCGGTGAACCAAAACTGAAAACCAGTGGTTTGAGCTTAGCTCACGGTGTTAACTCGATTAAGGCTCAGGGTGAGCTTGATAAGAAATGGGACATGGGTGTTGAGATTCACTTCCCTGAGCTTGTAAAAAGCGTCCCTGATTTGAAAGGTAAAGTGATTGGTAACATCCAGCTCAGTGGTCCAACGAAAAAGCCTGAAGTCGATCTCGCTCTAAATGTGGATAAGGTAGATTGGAATAACGAAGCAACACTAGAATCCTTGTCGCTTAATGGTTCTGTGGTTCCTCTGCCATTGCCTGAAGCTCAAGCTGATCTTGAATTAAAAGCTAACAACCTAACCTATCAAGATCAGAGCGTAAAAAGCATTGATCTCACGGTGAGTGGTGGTGAGAAGAAACACACAGTGACACTTGATGTGATATCCGACATCGTGTCTACAAGCTTAGCTATTTCCGGAGAGTTGATTCAAAAGCCTTCTCTTATTTGGTATGGATCGTTAGACAGAGTCAAAATCACCACTCAGCAAGGCCCTTGGGTGTTAGATCAACCTGTCGCGATAAATGCGGATGTTGATAAACAGTTTGCCGATGTTCAAGCGCACTGTTGGAAACAATCGGGTTCGAGCGTGTGTTTGGATGAAGACGTTCGTGTCGGAAAATCGGGTGAGGCCAAGGTAGCCATCAATCAATTCGATTTCGAGCAGATTAAAGCCTTTGTGCCTAAAGAGACGCAATTACAGGGCTTAGTCAATGCGACTGCTCATGCAAAGTGGTCTGAACAAGATGAGCCTGAAGTCACGGTAAGCGTTGATATGCCGAAAGGTCAGGTTGTTCAACAAGTGGGTGAGCCAATCACACTGGGTTGGGAAAGCGTTGCATTGAATGCCCAACTGAAAGACAACAAACTGGATGCCGATTTTAAGTTGGATGTTTCCGACAATGGTGACCTGTCTGGCACGGTGTCGTTACCGGATATTCTTGCCGAAGACAAAATGGTCGATGCGGCAATTAAGCTGACCACGTTCCATCTTGATTTCTTACAACCAATTCTAGGTGAATACAGCTTATTGAAAGCCGACCTTGAGAGTGATCTTCAAGTTAAAGGCTCTCTGATGCACCCTCAAGTCTTTGGTCAATTCTCTGTTGATGGTATTCAAGTCAAAGGCGATGTTACGCCTGTTGATGTGAAAGGTGGCCGCATCGACCTCGACTTTGATGGTTATAGTGCAAAACTGGATGCGAATGTCGAAACACCTGATGGTCACCTTGATATTGAGGGAACCGGAGATTGGCAAGATCTTAAAGCATGGCATTCGAACGTTAGAGTTTTCGCTGATGAGTTGATGGTTGATATCCCACCGATGGTTAAGGTGAAGGTCGTACCTGATATGACTATTGATGTCACACCAGATCTGGCGAAAATCACCGGTGATATTGCATTACCATGGGGACGAATTGTTGTTGAAGATTTACCACCGTCAGCGGTTGGCGTCTCTTCTGATCAGGTTATTTTGAATAAAGATCTAGAGCCAGAAAACGAAGATACGAATCCATTCAATGTGATGACGAATATTAATATCTCCATTGGTGATGACTTTAAACTGTCTGCCTTCGGTCTTGAAGGTGATTTGGTCGGTAAGCTCAACGTGGCTCAAAAAGACCAAGGTCCATTTATTACAGGTGAAGTGAACATCGTCGATGGTACTTATCAATCATTCGGGCAAGACCTCTTGATCGAAGAGGGTAAGATCCTAATGAATGGACCACCGGATCAGCCATACGTAGCCATCAACGCGATTCGTAATCCTGATAATACTCAGGATGACGTGACCGCTGGTATTCGAGTGACTGGCCCTGCGACAGAGCCTACCATCGAGATTTATTCTGACCCAGCGATGCCACAAGCGAACGCACTGTCTTATATTTTGCGTGGCCAAGATATCGACGGTGAGTCGAGCGGTTCGATGACAACGACTTTAATCGGTTTGAGTTTAGCGAAGAGTGGTAAGGTTGTTGGTGAAATCGGTGAAGCCTTTGGTGTAAAGGACTTGCAACTGGATACTGCAGGCTCTGGCGATGACTCTCAAGTGACGGTAAGTGGTTACATCCTGCCTGGCTTACAGGTGAAGTATGGTGTGGGTATCTTTAACTCGTTAGGTGAGTTTACCGTTCGTTATAGATTGATGCAGGATCTCTATGTTGAAGCTGTTTCTGGCCTAGACAGTGCTGTGGATCTTCTCTATCAATTTGAGTTCGAGTAGAGCCGTATGGGAGGGCATATGCAGCATCTTGTTTTTGTCTATGGAACCTTGAGGCAAGGTCAGTCCAATCACCATTATTTGCAGGGCTGCGATTTATTAGGGCAGTTTGATACACCTAAGGAATACGCACTTTTTGATTTAGGTGCCTATCCGGCGATGATTTTGGGAAAGAAAAGTGTCGCTGGTGAGGTCTATATCATTAACGACGAAATTTTAGAGTCGCTCGATCGGCTAGAAGATGTTCCTGTTGAGTATCGTCGCGAGCAAATAGAGACTATATTTGGATTAGCATGGGTATATTTGTATCAGCTTGATCTAACAGCTAATAAAGAAATACTTTCGGGTAACTGGTGTCAGCGGAACAATGATTCCTAACTAGTTAATCACCTTACGAGACAACAAAAAGCCAGCACTGAGGTGCTGGCTTTTTAATAGCGTTAGTTTGAGAATGAAATGAGAGGGTTACTCAGGGTTCAGCTCAAGAAACTCTTCTACTTTACGTACCATTTTTGTTGAACCAACGAAGAAAGGCACACGTTGGTGTAGCTCAGTTGGTTTGATATCCATGATACGCTGTGCACCGTCTGATGCAATACCGCCAGCTTGCTCCATAAGGAAAGCAATAGGGTTGCACTCGTAAAGCAGACGCAGTTTACCTTGAGGGTGACTTTGCGTGCTTGGGTACAAGTAGATGCCGCCTTTCAAAAGGTTACGGTGGAAATCTGATACTAGAGAACCGATGTAACGTGATGTGTAAGGGCGGTTGTCGCTTGGCTCATTTTCTTGGCAGTACTTGATGTACTTCTTAACACCCGTAGGGAAGCGGATGTAATTACCTTCGTTGATTGAGTAAATCTTACCTTCGTCTGGAATCATCATGTTTTCATGAGATAGGCAGAAGGTACCCAGTGATGGGTCGTAGGTGAAGCCATTTACGCCAGCACCTGTTGTGTATACAAGCATGGTTGAAGAACCGTAAATCACGTAACCCGCGGCTACTTGCTTGTGTCCTGGCTGTAAGAAATCTTCTTGTGTTGGTGGTGTACCGATCGGTGATACTCGACGGTAGATAGAGAAAATTGTACCAACCGATACATTTACATCGATGTTTGATGAGCCATCTAGTGGATCCATCAGTACAACGTATTTTGCGTTTTTGTTGAGCTCTTTATTGAAGGCGACAGCTTCGTCTTCTTCTTCACTTGCAACACCACAAACTTGGTCGCGGGCTTCTAGAGCCGCTTTAAATTTGTCGTTCGCGTAAAGGTCTAGCTTTTGCTGCTCTTCACCTTGCACGTTGTCTGTACCAACAGCGCCAGTGATGTCGACTAGGCCAGCCTTGTTGATCTCACGGTTAACAATTTTTGCAGCAAGTCGAATAGACGACAAAAGGGATGATAGATCACCGCTTGCATGGGGGAAGTCACTCTGTTTCTCAACAATGAACTCACCAAGGGTGCGCATCTCAGACATGTTATTTCCTTAAACTTCTCTCAATATTAGGGGGGATTTGAGCACTGTAGATTCGGCCTCTTGAGTGGGCTTTATTCATCTAGACGCTTACCTAAATTCTAAAGGTTAGATCTTTTTAATGGTAATGAACTAAGCGACACAGATCTCACTTACTATGTCGACTCAATTTGTTTTGCATTGCCGCTCGCTTTTAATCGCCATTTAATGATAATGAGTGCAAGCCGTTTTAATTAGACATCGTTTATTTAGCCAAGCGTTTGGAAGCAATTTATGCATATTCATATCTTAGGAATTTGTGGCACCTTCATGGGTGGTGCTGCGGTATTGGCTCGTCAATTAGGTCACAAGGTTACGGGTAGTGACGCGAATGTTTACCCACCAATGAGCACCTTGTTGGAATCACAAGGGATTGAAATTATTGAAGGGTTCGACCCTAGCCAATTAGAACCAAGGCCAGATCTCGTGGTTATCGGTAACGCAATGAGCCGCGGTAATCCGTGTGTAGAGTATGTGTTGGATAACAACCTTAGATACACCTCTGGTCCTCAGTGGTTGCAAGAGTTCCTGCTGCAAGACCGTTGGGTGTTAGCGGTATCGGGAACGCACGGTAAGACCACGACATCAAGCATGTTGGCTTGGATCTTGGAAGACTGTGGCTATGCACCGGGCTTCTTAGTTGGCGGAGTGTTGGGTAACTTTGGTATCTCTGCTCGCCTTGGTGAAAGTATGTTCTTCGTGGTAGAAGCCGACGAATACGACAGTGCTTTTTTCGATAAACGATCTAAGTTCGTTCATTACCACCCAAGAACCTTAGTGATGAATAACCTAGAGTTCGATCATGCGGACATCTTTGACGATCTTGAAGCGATTAAGCGTCAATTCCATCATTTGGTGCGCACTGTGCCGAGCAATGGCCGTATATTCTCACCTAAGCAAGATACTGCTATTGAAGATGTTCTAGCTCGCGGTTGCTGGAGTGAAACTGAATCGAGTGGCGATCAAGGCGACTGGGATGCCAAGAAACTGGTCAAAGACGGCTCTCAATTTGAGGTTTACTTCCAAAATGAATGTGTTGGAACCGTAAATTGGGACTTGGTTGGCGACCACAACGTAAATAATGCTTTGATGGCGATAGCAGCTGCACGTCATGTGGGCGTGACACCTGACCTTGCTTGTGAATCACTAGCTACCTTTATTAATACTAAGCGCCGCTTGGAGTTTAAAGGCGAGGTGGCAGGTGTGTCTGTTTATGACGATTTTGCTCATCATCCAACGGCGATTGAACTTACGCTTGGCGGATTACGTAATAAGGTCGACACTAAGAAAATCATTGCCGTTTTAGAGCCTCGTTCTGCCACCATGAAACGTGGTGTGCACAAAGAAATACTGGCTGATTCGTTGAAGCAGGCGGATTCTACCTACTTATTCCAACCGGATAACATTGATTGGTCAGTTCAAGATGTTGCAGACGCTTGTCACCAACCGGCACACGTGAGTGATGACATGGATGCATTCGTTGCTAAAATTGTCTCAGAGGCACAAGCTGGCGACCAAATTTTGGTAATGAGTAATGGTGGCTTTGGTGGCATTCACCAAAAACTGTTGGATGGATTGGCACTCAAAGGCTAACTGCATCCACGACCTTATAATTTGAAGTAATTGAGAACATGACAAAACACGATAAAGCGATAACTCTTGCTTTCACTGGCGCATCCGGTGCGCCTTATGGCCTGCGTTTGCTTGAATGCCTTTTGGCAGCCGATTATCAGGTCTACTTGCTGATTTCATCGGCAGCGCGAGTGGTATTGGCGACCGAGCATGAACTTAAGTTACCGGCTGGGCCAGATGCGGCGAAACAAGCTTTGGTTAAACATCTTGGCTGCGACCCTGAGAAGCTGGTGGTGTGTGGCAAAGATGATTGGTTCTCGCCGGTTGCCTCTGGTTCAGCAGCGCCGAAGCAGATGGTCGTTTGTCCATGTTCAGCGGGAAGCTTGGCTTCGATTGCACATGGCTTGTCGGATAACCTGATCGAGCGAGCAGCAGATGTGGTCATGAAAGAGCGAGGCCAATTGTTGTTGGTGGTTCGTGAGACGCCATTTTCGACGCTTCATCTAGAGAACATGCACAAGCTTTCGACCATGGGCGTGACGATCATGCCTGCAGCCCCAGGTTTTTATCATCAACCTAAGTCAATTGAAGATCTGGTCGACTTTATGGTAGCGCGTATCCTTGATCACTTAGGTATCGAACAAGGTTTAGTGCCACGTTGGGGCTACGATCAACGTAATTGATCTAAACTTGATAGCTTATTGTTAAAAATCAAATTACAATTCTGAACACTCATCGGGGAGCGAACCATTCAAATAATGAATGCGAGCTGAGATCAAGCAGGTGCTTGGGACCCGTAAACCTGAACCAGATAATGCTGGCGTAGGAATTGAGTTAGGAACAACCTCTACCGTTCTCCTCCCTCAAACCTGTGCCGCTCAGACCATGGAGAGCGTCCAGTGAAATTCACATTAACTACCCTTGCTGTTACTACAGCTATTTCTTTTTCTGCCTTTGCTGCAGACAACACTTTGACTATATACACCTATGACTCTTTTGCTGCGGATTGGGGCCCTCGTCCTGCCGTTGAAAAAGCATTCGAAGAGAAGTGTGGTTGTGATGTGAATTTTGTCGCTCTAGAAGATGGCGTGTCTATTCTTAACCGTTTACGTCTTGAGGGCGGCAACAGCAAAGCCGATATCTTGCTAGGTCTCGACAACAACCTGATGGCTGAAGCGAAAGCGACGGGCTTATTGGCTGAGCATAATGTTGATACGTCATCGGTAACGCTTCCTAATGGTTGGAACGACAGCACTTTTGTACCCTATGACTTTGGCTACTTTGCTTTTGTTTACAATAAAGAGAAACTGGAAAACCCGCCGAAGAGCTTGAAAGAACTGGTTGAGCAGCGTGATGATCTTAAGGTCATCTACCAAGATCCACGTACATCAACACCAGGCCAAGGCATGATGCTTTGGATGAAATCAGTATACGGTGATGAAGCGACAGCAGCATGGAAGAAGCTTGCTCAGAAAACAGTGACTGTAACCAAAGGCTGGTCTGAAGCTTACTCTATGTTCCTAGAAGGCGAGTCGGATTTAGTGTTGTCTTATACAACTTCTCCGGCTTACCACATTATTGCTGAAAGCGATTCTAAGTATGCAGCAGCAAGCTTCGAAGAAGGGCATTACACTCAAGTGGAAGTGGCCGCTAAGGTTAAAGGCAGCAAGAACGAAAAGCTTGCTGATGAGTTTATGGCGTTTATCCTAAGTGATGAATTCCAATCGGCGATGCCAACAGGCAACTGGATGTACCCAGTGACCGATATTGAGCTTCCAAAAGGGTTCGAGCAACTTACGGTTCCTCAGCAAGCGTTAAGCTTTACGCCCGAAGAAATTGCAGCTAAGCGTAAGCCATGGATTCGTGAATGGCAGAGTGCACTTACTTTTTAATTTGCTTTTAAAAAATTAGCTTTCTAACTTTCTGTATTTAAAGGTTTGTTCGATGTTAACTGAGCGAACCATTTACGGTAAAAAATCAATCTATGATAAAGAAAACACCTAAGGTTGGGATTTGGGTAGCGATACTCATTACCGCCTTCGTGGTTTCAGCAGTTGGGGCATTGCTTAGCAATGCCCCTTCTCTTGATATCAGCCAAGTATGGTCCGATCCCTACTATTGGCATGTAACGAAATTCAGTTTTTATCAGGCGACACTCTCAACGGTGCTGAGTGTTGGCTTTGCTATACCTATTGCTCATGCGCTGTGTCGTAGACAATTTTTTGGACGCGCTTTGTTGTTAAGGCTGTTCGCGTCGACCTTAGTCCTGCCAGTGTTAGTGGGTGTATTTGGCTTACTTGCGATCTATGGCAATAGTGGTTGGTTAGCTAAGTTTTTGGCGAACTTCGATATTGAATTGCCATTTTCCATATACGGATTGAATGGTATTTTGCTGGCGCACGTTTTCTTCAACTTGCCTTATGCCAGTCGCTTACTTCTGCAAGCGTTAGATACCGTGCCTGCCGAGCAACACAAGCTTTGTGCTCACTTGGGTATGAGTCATTGGAACAAATTCAGATGGGTTGAATGGCCTCGCTTAAGACAGCAATTACCACATGTGTGTGGCTTAGTCTTCATGTTGTGTTTTACCAGCTTTGCTACCGTGATGGCGCTAGGCGGTGGACCTAAATCAACCACTATCGAGCTCGCTATTTATCAGGCGATTAAATTCGACTTTGACCTTCAAGCTGGTGCCTTGCTCGCGATATGGCAAATGCTGCTGTGTGGTGTGCTAGCGGTGAGCATTCAACGCCTATCGAAGCCTATTTCAGTGACGGCCAGTCAGTTGTCTGAAGAGAAATATTTGGTTAAGGACAGCTGGTGGTCAAAAGCTTGGGATAGCTTTTGGATCATCATGGTCTCAATGCTGGTATTGCCGCCATTAGCTATGGTTATCGTCAGTGGAATTAACTCGCAGGCATTAACCGTACTCAGCAGCGAGCCGTTTTGGGCGGCGTTAATGACCTCGGTTAAAGTCGCGTCATTAGCAAGTGTTATCGCAGTTGGTATTGGTATCGCCATACTACTGACTAGCCGAGCATGGCGTTTACAGAACAAGAATTTTCGAGCCGATAAAATCGAGCTGATTGGCACTATTATCTTGGTGACTCCGGGGCTGGTGATCAGTACGGGTATCTTCTTATTACTGCGTTCATTCACCGATGTATTCAGTTTAGCTTTCTTTATCGTGATTGCCGTCAACAGCTTAATGGCGCTGCCTTACGTAATTAAAACCCTAGCTCAACCTATGCTGCATTTGTCTCAGCAGTACCAGTATGTGTGTGCAAGCTTGGGTATGACAGGTTTCACGCGTTTTAGGTTAGTGGAGTGGCGAGCATTGCGTAAGCCGATGGCGCAAGCCTTCTCGATTAGCTTTATGTTGGCGATGGGTGACTTAAGCGCGATTGCTTTGTTTGGTAGCCAAGATTTTAGAACTCTGCCTTTGTACCTATTCCAATTGTTAGGCAGCTATCAAATGGAAGCGGCGGCGGTAGTTTCTGTGAGCTTACTGTTACTGAGTGTCGGCAGTTTTAGCTTAATAGAATTCTTATTTACTCGAAGATCTAAGCTCGATGCTAAAGAATTAAGGAACCGATGATGTTAGTGATGAAAGATGTGGATTACCATTATCACAGAGAGTTGTTTAGCTTTGATTTTCAAGCTGAGCAGGGCGATATTGTTGCGCTTATGGGGCCGAGTGGTGCGGGTAAGTCTACACTGTTGGCGCTAGTTGCTGGTTTCATCGAGCCTACATCGGGTGAGATATCAGTGGCTGGGCAGTCGCTTATTGGTAAAGAAGCACATCAGCGTCCGTTGGCGATGTTGTTTCAAGAGCACAACCTGTTTGCCCATCTCACGGTACGTGAAAATATTGGTTTAGGTCTGCACCCGGGATTAAAGCTTACGGCAACCCAAAAGCTCAAAGTTGAGCAAGCAGCCGCACAAGTAGGTGTTGCAGAGTATTTGGATAGATTGCCTGAGCACTTATCCGGTGGTCAACGCCAGCGTGTCGCGTTAGCGCGTTGTTTTGTCCAACCTCATGATATTTGGCTGCTTGATGAACCTTTCTCTGCGCTTGACCCTTTGCTGCGTGAAGAGATGCTTAGCTTAGTGAAGCGATTAGCGGCAGAGCGAAATATTACGGTCTTGATGGTGACTCACCATTTAGGTGACGCACGCAGTATCGCGAATAAGTTTGTGTTTGTGGCGCTAGGTAAGGTGTTGGTTGAAGACTCGATAGAGGCACTGACGGCGGATCATCCACAGACAGAATTAAGCTCATTTGTTAAAGCGGGTGAGTGACGAATCATCACTCCTGTGAGTATTTATTGATATTGAGTGCTTCTTGATATCGAGTACGTCAAAAACAAAAAGACCTAGCATGTGCTAGGTCTTTTATTCACTCTATGAGTAAAGCGAGATAACGATTAGTCTTCTAGCTTTAGCTCTTTTAAGATTTGGAAGATTTCACGAGAAGCCTTTGCTGGCTTGTTCGCTGATTTCTCTTTGTTAGCTTGGCGAGCTAGCTGACGAAGACGCTGACGGTCTGCTTCAGGGTACATGTCCATGACTTCTGAAATGGCAGCATCGCCTTCAGCAACAACGCGATCACGCAGTTGCTCAAGCTTGTGCAGTTCAGCGGTTGCTTGCGAGTGCTTGTTACGTACTTTATCCAAAGCCGCTTGAATTGGCTCAGGATCAACATTGCGCATTACTTTACCAATGTATTGAAGTTGACGGCGCTTCGCTTCATTTTTAAAGCGTTGTGCATCTTTAATCGCTTGTGCCAAATCTTCAGACAGAGGAAACTTGTCTAATACAGAAGGCTTCAGGGAAACAAGTTCTTCCCCCAGTTTTTGTAGCGCTTCCATGTCGGTTTTCATTTCTGTCTTACTTACCCAGATGATTTCTTCTTCTGGTTCCCATGGGGCTTTTTGGTTTTTGCGAGCCATCTTTTCTGCCTATGTCACTATCTCAAACGAATATATTGCCTATTTTAGCAAGAATCTTGGGGAGAAAGCGAAATTCTTGTTATCCTACGTAATATTGACCTAAAAAATTAGAATAGATATGGATGTAAAACAGCAAGTCGCCCAGCAAAGAGTTGAGCTAGAAGCCGCAGTAGCTAAAGCGTTGGATATGGCATCAGTGAGTGCAGACGCAGCTGAGGTCGCTATTACTAAGTCAACGGGTTTAAGTGTTTCAACACGTATGTGTGAAGTGGAAAACGTTGAATTTAATAGTGATGGTGCGCTAGGTATTACTGTTTATCGCGGCCAGAAAAAAGGCAGCGCATCTACATCTGATCTGAGTGAAAAGGCGATTGCTCAAACCGTCGCGGCCGCACTTGATATCGCTCAGTACACTTCTGAAGACCCATTTGCCGGTCCTGCGGCAAAAGAATACATGGTAAAAGAAATTCCAGATTTGGATCTTTTTCACCCTGATGAACCAAACCCTGACTATGCCGCTGAGATTGCGATTGCTGCTGAGAAGCAAGCGTTAGCTTATAGCGATAAGATCAAACAGAGTGATGGCGCAAGCTACGACAGCCACTATGGCGTTAAGGTTTATGGTAACAGCCATGGCTTACTAGCAAGCTATGCTTCTAGTCGTCATAGCACGAGCTGCTGTGTAATTGGACAAGGCGCTAACGGTGAGATGGAGCGTGACTACAGCTACACCGTTGCACGTCACCGTGACGAGCTGTGGACGCCTGAGCGTGTAGGTCAAGAAGCTGCAGAAAAGACCATTAGCCGTTTGGATGCGAAAAAGCTACCAACAGGCCAGTACCCAATTATGTTCGCTAATGATGTGGCAACTGGCTTGATTGGTCACCTTGTTATGGCGATCAGTGGCGGTAACCTTTACCGCAAGTCGTCATTCCTATTGGATCATCTCGGTCAGAAAATCCTACCTGACTGGTTTAACATTTCTGAGCGACCACATATCTTGCGTGGTTTGGCTTCAAGCCCATTCGATAGCGAAGGTGTGTTCACTCAAGATCGTGAAATCATCACTGACGGTGTGCTAGCAACTTACCTACTAACGAGCTATGCCGCACGTAAGATGGATATGACGCCAACCGGTCATGCTGGTGGTATTCATAACTGGTTCGTTAAATCGACCGGTCAAAACTTTGAGCAGATGCTAAAAGAGTTGGGTACTGGCTTCCTAGTCACTGAAGTGATGGGCCAAGGCGTAAACACCGTAACGGGTGATTATTCACGTGGCGCTGCAGGTTTCTGGGTTGAAAACGGAGAGATCCAATACCCAGTATCAGAAGTAACAATCGCAGGTAACCTAAAAGACATGTTTACTCAGATTGTTGCTGTGGGTAACGACGTAGAAACACGTTCGCAAATTCAAACGGGTTCTATCCTGCTTGAGTCGATGAAAGTCGCGGGTGAGTAATTCAATTAAAGCGAATCTGATGAATTAAAAAAGGGAGCCGTGGCTCCCTTTTTGTTTTCTGTATTTCGCCAAAAATTGGCTAACTGCTTATGCTAACTAGATCAGTATGGTCGCTAAGCCTAGGAACACCGATAGGCCAATAACATCGGTTACTGTGGTCAGTGCCATACCGCCAGCAAGGGCTGGATCGATATTCATCTTCTTCAACATCACTGGGATAGTTACACCAGCAATACCTGCGACAATCAAGTTGGTCATCATCGCCGCTGAGATGATGCCTCCCAGTATCCAGTTACCTTTCCAAGCTACAACGATACCACCAATGATAACGGCCCATAGAACGCCGTTTAGGAAGCCGATGGCTGCCTCTTTGAGTAGCAGTTCGCGTTTGTTACTGTCACCGATATGACCGAGTGCCAAACCACGAATCACCAGAGCAACGGTTTGGTTACCCGCAACACCCCCCATCGAAGGCACGATAGTCATCAGAACCGCAATCGCTGCCATTTGATCGAGCGTTGCTTCAAACATGTTTGATACAGATGCTGCCGCCAGTGCTGCGAGTACGTTAGCACCAAGCCACACACTACGACGACGAGCAGATTTTACGACCGGTGCGAAGGTATCTTCGTCATCGTCCATACCCGCCATACTCATCATTGAGTGTTCGGCATCTTCACGGATAACATCAACCACGTCATCGATGGTGATACGACCAACAAGGTGCTGGTTACTATCGATGACAGGCGCAGAAACCCAGTTACGACGTTCAAACAGGCTCGCGATATCTGACGCACTGGTTTCTACCGCGATCGCTTCGTCGGCATCATCCATCACTTCTGAAACAGGGACATCAGGTTGAGTCGTTACTAGCGTGGTAAGTGATAGGTTACCGATAAGACGTTCTTCTTCATCAATAACATACAGAGCATCAGTTGCATCCGGCAGTTCGCCACGCATACGCATGTAGCGCAATACAACGTCAACATCGACATCACCACGAATCGTGATTACGTCGGTGTTCATGATCGCACCCGCTGAATCTTCAGGGTACGACAGGGCAGTTTCAACTAATGCACGATCGACGGAGTCCATTTGAGAAAGGACTTCGCGAGAAACATCGTCGGGTAGGCTTCGAAGTACGTACGCGACGTCATCGGTTTCCATACCTTCGGTTGCTTCTGCCAAGGTCTCAGGTGCCATTTTCGACACAAGAGCATCTTTGACGTCTTCGTTTAGTTCATCAAGAATTTCACCGTAGTCTTCAGGATCGGTGAGTTGCCAGAGTACGTCACGACTTTTGCGAGGGGAGGCTTCTAAAAGGTGTGCAATATCTTCAGGCTCCATGTCCTGAAGTTGTCGGCGTACGTGAACAAATCGGCCGTTTTCTAGGGCTTCGCTGACTTCTTGGAGGGTTTGGTGAGCTTGGTCGAATTCTAATTGCTCTGCCATATTTTCCTCCTATCTCATTATTCTAACAATGGTTGGAATAGTAACTTAATTCTGGGGCTTATTTAAATCATAAACTTAGATAGAACTAAGATTTAATATTGGTTGGTTCGTTGTTTGAGTCTTAGGCGTTGTGAGTGAAGCGTTTTCGCTACTCACCCTCATCAAACTTGTCTTCAATGAGATGACAGACGGCATCCAGTGCTTGCTGTGAATCGGTACCTGCAGCTTGAATCGTAATATGTTGCCCTTGCGCTGATTCCAGCATAAGTAACCCCATTACGCTGTCTGCTGTTGCTGTTTTATCTTCTTCGCTATGGATAGTGATGGTTGCATCAAAGCTTTGTGCAAGCTCAACCAACTTTACGGCTGCTCTAGCGTGAAGACCCAAGCGATTTTGGATCAGTACAGTTCGAGTTAATTCCATGGTTAGCCCTGTTGGTGCTTCTCTAGGGAGGCGTGTCTGATTTGAACTTGATGGCCAAGTTGCTCAAAGTACTCACCAATTTTCTGGGTTAGATAAACCGAGCGGTGTTTGCCGCCAGTACAGCCAATCGCGACCGTTAGGTAACTGCGATTGTTCTTCTCTAACATTGGTAACCACTGTTCAACAAAGCCTTGGATCTGTTGCTTGAGTTCCAGAACTTCTGAGTGTTCTTCTAGAAAGGAGTGAATTGGTGCATCTAGCCCGGTTAGTGGTCGTAGTGCAGGTTCCCAGTGAGGGTTTGGTAAGAAGCGAACATCAAACACGTAGTCGGCATCACTTGGCAAGCCATACTTAAAACCGAAAGATTGAAAGACGATGATCAGCTCTTGCTTCTCTTTGCCTTCAACTTTAAATCGAACCTTTTCACTCAATTCGTAGAGGTTGCAGTCACTGCTGTCGATCACAATGCTGGCGTGCTCTGCGAGAGGTGTCAGAAGTGTCTTCTCTAAATCAATCGCTTGCTCAAGAGAGAGCTTTTCTTGGCCAATTGATAAAGGGTGGATTCTGCGGGTTTCGCTGTAGCGCTTAAGGAGTGTCTGCTTGCTGGCATCGAGGAACAATACATCAACATCGATGTTTGTAGCTGACTCGAGTTGCTCGAGCGTGTCGGTGACTAACTGAGGCTCTTTCGGTAGGTTACGTATATCAATACTTACCGCAACGTTTTGGTTGCTTTCGCGTACCGATTCGACAAAGTTGTTGAGCAGGTTTACTGGTAGATTATCGACACAGTAATACCCCAAGTCTTCTAGGACTCGTAACGCAACACTTTTCCCGGCCCCTGATTGGCCACTAACCACGATTAATCGCATGTTATTGCTCGCAAGTTGGCACTTGAATCATGATGTCGTAAAGCTCTTGATCGCTCTGAGCATTACGCAGCTGTTTAAGAGTCTGCTTGTCGTTTAGTCGTTCTGCCATACAAGAAAGGGTTTTTAGATGCTCTTTGCATTGTTCGCTAGGAACAAGCAGGGCAAATAGTAGGTCGACAGGACGATTATCAATCGCATCAAATTCGATAGGATCTTGGCATTGCAGTAATACAGCTATCGCTTTATCACTGACATTCATACGAGCATGGGGAATCGCGATACCATTACCAATACCGGTACTGCCCATCTTCTCACGGCTCAACATACACTCAAATAGCTCTGTTGAATCTTGACCGCAGCTCTCAGCTGCTATCTGGCTGATGAGCTCAAGGGCTCTTTTTTTGCTTGTGCATTGGACTGCACTTTTGGTGCAGTCCAATGAAAGTACTTCGCTTAATTGCATGTTAGTGACTACTTAGCTTTTCTTTGTGCTTGTTGAGTTGGCGGACGAGTTTATCAACCAATGAATCAATCGCGGCATACATGCTTTCATCTGTTGCTGTCGCATGGATTTCCCCCTGATTTATATGCAGGGTAGCTTCTGCGATTTGATTGATTTTCTCAACTTTTAAAACAACCTGAACGCTATTGATATGATCAAAGAAGCGCTCAAGTTTGTCGAATTTGGTGTGAACATAGTCTTGCATTGAATCGGTAAGATCAACGTGATGGCCTTGAATATTGATTTGCATAGACTTTCCTTTTCAGTTAGTTGCCTGATCATAGTTGCTAAGTAACTAGCGACTAAATGAGCTTATAGCAGGCGTTTACGCTGACTCGATGGGGCAATGCCCAGAGACTCACGGTATTTCGCTATGGTACGTCTAGCTACCTGAATTCCTTGGTCAGCCAGTAAAGCAGCAATCTTACTATCACTTAGAGGCTTCGCGGTATTTTCCGCTGCGACAAGCTTCTTGATGAGTGCGCGAATTGCTGTAGATGAACATTCACCGCCATTGTCAGTGCTGACATGGCTTGAGAAAAAGTATTTGAGCTCGAAGATGCCACGTGGCGTATGCATGAATTTTTGAGTCGTCACACGAGAGATCGTGGATTCGTGCATATCAACAGCTAACGCAACATCATTAAGAACCATTGGCTTCATCGCTTCTTCGCCATGTTCGAAGAAATCACGCTGATGTTCAACAATGCATCGCGCAACTTTGAGTAGCGTCTCATTTCGGCTCTCTAGGCTTTTAATTAACCACTTTGCTTCTTGCAAATTTGAGCGGATGTATTGATTGTCGGCGCTGTTGCCTTTACTGCCCAGATCAGCGTACTGCTGATTCACTTTCAACTTAGGCACGCTATCAGGGTTAATGGTCACTAACCATTTGCCAAGGTCTTTGAAGACAGATACATCTGGAACCACATACTCAGTTTCATCCGGAGTAATCTTACTGCCAGGACGAGGGTCCAGCTGTTGAATCAGTTGCAAAACTTCACGTAGTTCTGCTTCTTTCAACTTGGTCTCTTTGATAACCAGTTTGTAATCGCGATTGCCGAGTTGGTCGATATGGCTAGTAAGTACTAACTTAGCTTCGTTAAGCCAAGGCGTATCTTGGGGAAAGGTTGCCAGTTGCAGTAACAAGCAATCTTGCAGGTTGACTGAACCGACACCTAGCGGATCAAACTGCTGAATTCGTTTACGTACCGCTTCAATTTCATCAAGCTCGATCTCTTCATTGTCGAAGTTTTCAAGGATGTCTTCACAAGTTACAGTGAGGTAGCCGTAGTCGTCGATGGCATCGATTAATGCAAAAGCGATGCTTCGGTCGGTGTCAGTGAATGGCGTTAAGTCGAGTTGCCAAAGTAGGTAATCGTGCAGGCTTTGAGTGGTTTCGCCTTGATAAACCGGCATGTCGTCATCAATCGCAATACCCGTGTTACCGGTGTTCGCGCTGTAGACGTCTTCCCAAGTTGTGTCGATTTCTAGTTCGTTGCCAATCTCTGATTTTTCGATTAAGTCTGAGCTATCAGGTAAGTCTTGCTCTGTGGCTTCAACAGTTTCTTTTTCGTCACTGCTAGGTTTTTCTTCCGATGTTGGCGTATCTTCATTGCCTTCTTCGACATCGAGTAGTGGGTTAGATTCAAGTGCTTCTTGAATCTCTTGCTGCAAATCTAAAGTAGACAATTGCAACAAACGAATCGCTTGCTGCAATTGAGGAGTCATTGCTAACTGTTGGCCTAGCTTAAGTTGTAATGAGGGTTTCATTCAGTGTGACTTACCTAGTTATTATTCTTAGAACTCTCGATACTCTCTATATAATCATAGACGGAATTGTTCGCCTAGATAAACTTGTTTAACTTGTTCGTTATTGAGAACATCTTCAGGAGTACCCTCAGCGATCAGGTGTCCTTGGCTTACGATGTAAGCTTTTTCACACACGTCTAATGTTTCACGAACGTTGTGGTCGGTAATCAAAACGCCCAAGCCGCGATCACGCAGGTGAACAATGATTTTTTTGATATCGATTACTGAGATCGGGTCAACACCGGCGAATGGTTCATCCAATAGAATGAACTGCGGGTTTGCTGCTAGTGCACGAGCAATCTCTACACGACGACGCTCACCACCCGACAGAGCCATACCATTGCTGGTGCGGATATGTTGGATGTGGAACTCTTCTAGCAGGTCTTCCAGCTTATCTTGGCGTTGTTCGTTGGTCATTTCATCACGGGTTTGTAAAACCGCCATGATGTTGTTCTCTACGGACAACTTACGGAAAATCGATGCTTCTTGAGGCAGGTAACCGATACCAAGACGAGAGCGGCTGTGCATTGGTAAGATACTGATGTCTCGGTCATCAATGCTGATGGTACCTTCATCACGCGCCACCAAACCAACAATCATATAGAAAGATGTGGTTTTACCTGCACCGTTAGGCCCAAGCAGACCGACGATCTGGCCTGACTCTACCTGTAAGCTTACATCGGTAACAACCTTACGTTTACTGTAGGTTTTCGCTAGGTTTTTTGCTTTAAGAACAGCCATCGTTACTTATTCACTTCCGTTGGTTGTAAAACCGTTGACACTCGTTTGTTTTCACCACTGTCAGCGACTAATTTCTGAGAACCGATCTGGTAAGTGATCTTAGAACCGCGAATGATGCTGCCATCTTGAGATAACATCGCATTCTTAGTCATGATCAGTCGGTCGGCAACAAGCTGGTAGTGCAGGTCGTCAGCTTCACCGTAGAGTGTCTTACCGTCGTCAGTAAGCTGAGAGAAGGTTGCTGGCTTACCGAAGCCTTGAATTTCTTCAATCTCACCGTTTACGGCGTTACGAGTAACAATAACCTTATCGGCATTGATATTGATGCTGCCTTGTTTAAGGTTCACATCACCAAGGAAAGTCACTTGGTTACTTTTCATATCCAATTGCTGGCTGTCTGAGTCAATGTAGACAGGTTGCTCACTATCCGAAGACAGAGCATAGACATTTGGTGCCGCAAGGGTCAAAGCGAATAAACTAAGGTGTAAGAGTTTCATATCTACCTTGAACAGAATTAAAGAGGATTGCATTGTTGGTACCGAAGTTACCTTTCATTGCTTGTCCCTCAGTTTCAAAAAATGTACCGATCATATGGACCGGAGTCTCTGAATAAAAATCTCGGCTAGGCAGCTCAACAACCATTTTATCTGTGGTCATTGTATCGAAGCTGGCTTCTGGCAACAGGTTCTTTGCCACGACGTTGTCATAAAACGTGACAACTTGATTCTCATCCATAATCGCGCGATCAGCGGTGACTTGCCATTCAATCGTGTGCCCTTCACGGAATACCGAAAGAACTGGGTTTTGAAAGTGCGTATCGCCAACTACTGAGTAGTGTTCTAAATACGTCGATTCAACCTGATAGCTGCGAATACCGCTTTCGTCGTAGCTAATGTTGTTCAGGCTTTTGCCACTAAACGCGGGCAGCTCCAAATTTGGAGCCACTTGTATCGTTGATGTTTGCTCTTTGTCGTACAAGTAATAGGTCGACCAAGAGGCAATAAATATGAGTATTAAATAGATAATACGAGTAAAACTCATATGCTTAAACCTTTATGCACGTCGAGTTCATTTCTTGCTTGTAAAATAAGGTCACAGACTTCACGTACCGCGCCATGACCACCGTTAATGGCTGTCACGTAGTTTGCACGCTTTGCAAGTAGCGGGTGCCCATCTGCCACACAGACCTTCAAGCCAACTTTTTCCATTACAGGCCAGTCAATCAGATCGTCTCCGATGTAACCTGTATTTTCAGGGTTTACAGAAAGCTTATCGCAAATATCTTGGTATGCCTTAACTTTATCGTCTTGACCTTGATAAATCAGCTTAATGCCTAGAGCGGTCATACGATTCTCAACAATTTGAGATTTGCGACCCGTGATGATCGCGATTTCAATGCCTGCGTTCATCAGTGATTTGATACCGTAACCGTCACGAGTGTGGAAGGTTTTCAGCTCTTCACCGTTGTTGCCCATGTAGATGCGACCATCAGAGAAGACACCATCGACATCGCAAATCAGCAGTTTGATCTCTTTTGCAATTGCAAATACATCTGAATTAACAGTGCCGTATAGAGTTTCGACTGTCTGTGTCATTACATTACTCCTGCTTTCAGTAAGTCATGCATGTTTAACGCTCCGACTAATTTACCTTCTTGGCATAACATCAGGCCATTGATGCTCTTCGCTTGCATCAAGTTTAAGCCCTCAACCGCGAGCATGTTTGGCTCGGCTACCGTCGGGTTTAGCGTCATCACATCACCGATCTGCGTGTTATGGATATCAACGCGTTTGTCTAAGATACGGCGTAAATCACCATCGGTAAAAATACCGGCCATTTGGCCATCTTCACCAACGATTGCTGTCATGCCTAAGCCTTTCTGAGATATCTCTAGTAGAGCGTCTCTTACTAGTGCGTCGGGTGCTACAACAGGAAGTGAATCGCCTGTGTGCATGATGTCGTCGAGCTTCAACAGCAGCTGACGACCTAAAGCGCCACCAGGATGAGACAGGGCAAAGTCTTGAGCGGTGAAGCCTCGAGCCTGCAAAAGTGCAACGGCTAATGCATCACCCATGACCAAAGTCGCCGTGGTGCTTGTTGTTGGTGCTAAGCCCAGCGGACAAGCTTCTTCCGGTACTGAAATTTGTAAATGGATATCAGACAGGGTTGCCATGTTTGATGCTGGCTTGCCTGTCATGCTGATGATCTTGATGCTCAGACGCTTTAACACAGGAAATAGGCTGAGGATTTCTCCCGATTCGCCGGAGTTGGATATTGCAATCACAATATCACCAGGTTCGATCATGCCTAAGTCGCCATGCGCCGCTTCGCCTGGGTGAACAAAGAAAGCCGATGTCCCGGTACTTGCCAATGTTGCTGCGATTTTGTTGCCAATGTGGCCTGATTTACCCATGCCCATCACAACGACTTTGCCTTTGTTGTTCAGGATAAGGTCGCAAGCTTTACAAAAATCATCATTAAAATATTGGTCTAATTGAGTGAGACCTGCAACTTCGGTTTCCAAAACTTGTTTTGCAACGCTGCGGTAATCAAATGGCTGAGACATCAAATACTCCAAGTACGGGAAGTTAAATCAACAATTAAGCCGACATGTTCATTAATAGGTAACTTTGGTAGGCCACGAACGTCACAATTAACACGCCGCCTTCAATACGATTCACACTACGAGATTTTCCTAGTGCCATCACAACAAGTAGTAGCGATACGCCTAGCATTACCCAGAAGTCACGACCCATAGCGAACTCGCTCAAGATCGAAGGGTTTAGGATGCCCGGGATACCCATAACAGCAAGGATGTTGAATACGTTTGAACCAATGATATTACCTACAGCCATATCATCTTCACCCTTCATAACGCCGGCTAGTGATGCTGCAAGTTCAGGAAGGCTAGTACCAACAGCAATGATGGTTAAACCAATGACAAGGTCGCTCATGCCGAAGAACTTCGCGATGATCACAGCGTTATCTACCAGCATATCAGCAGCTAAAGGTAGGACGATTAGACCAATCACGACCCACATTGCAGCCTTAGGGTTACTTACGCCTTCAGGGATCTCTGATTCTTGCTCATCAAGGAAAGCATCGCCGTTCTTTTTCTCGCTGCGGCTGATTTGCAACATAGCAAACAAAAACGCGGCAAAAAGAACAAACAACAACACGCCTTCATAGAAGCCTAAATGGTTATCCCACAATAGGGCGCCCGCTAGCAGAGTGACACCGATCATTAATGGTAGTTCACGACGAATCACGCCTGAGCTAATCGATAACGGCTTGATAAGGGCTGTAATACCTAAAATCAGCGCGATGTTGGCGATGTTAGAGCCCAGTACGTTGCCTACAGCTGTATCTGTTTTGCCATCAAGGGCTGCTGTCGCAGAAACCATCATTTCAGGAGCCGAAGACCCCATTGCTAAGATCGTCATACCGATAACTAGTGGTGAAATACCGAAGTTGCGAGCAAGAGCAGCGGCACCGTAAACCAGCTTATCTGCACTCCACACCAAAAAACCTAGACCGATAATAAGAAACGCAATCGCTTCAAGCATGATGATTCCTAAAAAATTAATAAAAACGGAGAATTAACCGCTAATTTTGACCTGTTGCTAGATAAAAGGGAAGTCACTCGGCAAATTAATTACCAGTTAGCAGGCAAGAAAGAGAGCTCAATAGATAATTTCCTAATGCTTTCAAATCCCTGCATAGATTCCTGTTTAATATGAATTAATTGAACAGTGCTTTTAATTCTAAAGTAGACTCATTATTATTGCAGCCATAATTGGCGTTTTTTAAAGCAAGGAAACAACAAAAATATGTTGAACACTGAGCTTGTGAAAGTTAAGAACCTCAGCTTCTCACGTGGTGAGCGCGTTATCTTTGATGACATCAGTTTAGAGGTGCCTCAAGGCAAGATAACCGCAATCATGGGGCCGTCTGGGATTGGCAAAACGACTTTACTGCGTTTGATTGGTGGGCAACTGCCGCCAGATGAAGGCGAAATTTGGTTTGATGGCGACAATGTCCCTGCATTATCACGTCGAAAGCTGTATCGAGCACGTAAGAAAATGAGCATGCTATTTCAATCGGGTGCGCTTTTTACGGATCTCAATGTCTTTGATAATGTGGCGTTTCCGCTGCGAGAGCACACTGAACTTAATGAAAAATTCATTCGTACCATCGTATTACTTAAGCTTGAAGCGGTAGGATTACGTGGTGCTGCGCAATTGATGCCGAGTGAGTTGTCTGGCGGAATGGCTAGGCGTGCCGCACTGGCGCGCGCAATCGCACTGGATCCAGAACTTATCATGTACGATGAGCCGTTTGTTGGCCAAGATCCCATCACCATGGGCGTATTGGTTGAATTGATACGAAATCTCAATCAAGCCTTGGGCTTAACCTCGATTGTTGTTTCTCACGATGTGCCAGAGGTGATGAGTATTGCTGATTGGGTTTACCTCATGGCAGATAGCAAGATTATTGCCGCTGGAACACCTGATGAGTTGTACAACAATAGCGATCCGAGAGTGCAGCAATTTTTGCAAGGCGAAGCCGATGGTCCAGTACCATTTAGATTCCCTGCGAAGAGCTTAGAAAAGGATTTGTTTTAATATGATTGTTAAAACTATTGCGGGTGTCGGTAAGCGTACACTTGCGAGCTGTGAGTCATTTGGTCGAGCAAGCCTGATGTTATTTGGGGCTTTGTTTGGCATCCCGCGACTAAAAAACTTCCCCTTATTAGTAAAACAACTTTATAGCGTTGGCGTTCAGTCATTGGCTATTATTTTAGTTTCGGGTCTGTTTATCGGCATGGTGCTCAGCCTGCAGGGCTATGTCGTGTTAATTGACTACGGCGCTGAGGGAAACCTTGGTCAAATGGTCGCGCTTTCACTGTTGCGTGAGTTGGGGCCTGTGGTGACTGCGTTATTATTTGCAGGTCGAGCCGGTTCAGCACTCACGGCAGAGATTGGGTTAATGAAGGCAACAGAGCAGATCTCAAGCCTTGAGATGATGGCCGTTGACCCTCTTAAACGCATTATTGCACCACGTCTTTGGGCCGGGCTTATCTCAATGCCATTGCTTGCTATGATTTTTATGGCGGTAGGTATTTGGGGCGGTCAACTGGTTGGTGTTGATTGGAAAGGCATTGATCACGGCAGTTTCTGGTCTGCGATGCAGTCTTCAGTAGAACTTGGCCGAGATATTGGTAACAGCATGATCAAATGTATGGTCTTCGCTATCACCGTAACTTGGATCGCACTTTTCAATGGTTATGACGCAGTACCGACTTCAGAAGGTATCAGTCAGGCAACCACACGCACTGTAGTGCACTCTTCTCTAGCGGTACTAGGGCTAGATTTTGTTCTTACCGCATTGATGTTTGGGAATTAATCATGCAACAAACTCGAAAATTAGAATTATGGGTCGGCACCTTTGTTATTGCCGGAATTTGCGCAATCTTAATCATGATCTTTCAAGTCGCTGACGTAAAAGGCATAGGTTCGAACCATACTTACAATCTAAAAGCGACCTTTGACAACATTGGCAGCCTAAAAGTTCGTTCTCCAGTGAAAGTGGGTGGCGTCGTTGTTGGACGAGTTAAAAGCATTGAGCTTGATACCGAGAGCTACCTTCCTGTCGTTGAACTGTCTATTGACGGGAAGTACTCACAATTTCCAGATACCTCTAGTGCTCAAATTTTAACATCTGGCTTAATTGGTGAGCAGTACATTAGTCTGGTTCCAGGCTTCATTTTTGATGATGAAGAGATGTTGGTCGATGGTGATTCAATTGAAGACACTAAGTCAGCATTGGTACTAGAAGATTTGATTGGCCAAGTGCTGTATAGCGTTGGTGGTTCTAATGACAGCGAAGCTAAGGAATAAGATAATGTTGAAAACTATTAGTTATTTAAAAGCTATTGGTTACTTGAAATCAATGTTTATGGCGGCAATGGCGTTGCTTATTTCTACCCAAGCCTTTGCTGCAGAATCGATTGACCGTACTCAGCCTTACCAGATGATGACTCAAGTTGCCGAAGTGGCATTTGAGCGTTTGAAGAGTGAACAAGACAACATCCACCAAGATCCAGAGTTATTGAAGGTCATCGTGGAAGAAGAGTTGATGCCTTATGTGAATGCACAATATGCAGCTCTTAAGTTACTTGGACCAAACTTGAAAGGCGCGGATAGAAAAGACGTGGGCGTGTTTATCGATTCATTCCGTAAATACCTTGTTTCTTCTTATGCCCAAGTGCTGACTCAATACACAGATCAGACGATTGAATTTGGTCCAGAACCAAAAATCAAAGGGGATAGCCGCATTACCAGTATCAAGGTCGACATCATCGATACGCCGCGACCAAACATTAAGCTTGAATTTAAGCTTCGCAAAGACAAGAAATCTGGCGAGTGGAAAGCATTTGATATGGTTGCCGAAGGTATTAGCTTGTTGTCGAGCAAGCAATCGGAGTGGAATACTAAGATTCGTCAAGAAGGCATCTTACAAGTTGCAGACGAACTAGAGAAATTAGCCGCACAACCGATTCGTTTTGAGAGTAACAAATAATGAGCCATTCTCAATGGCAAGCACTAAGCTCTAAAGAGTATCAACTGTTCGGTGATTTAGACCGAGACAGTGTCCCTGCAATCTGGCGTATATTGGAAAAGTGGCAAACGACGGAATCGAGCGTTGAAATTGACCTTAGCCATATAAATCGAGTCGATTCAGCAGGAATGGTGATGCTAATTCACTTATTAGAGCATGCAAAAAATCAAAACTGTCATATAATGCTCAGTTTCGTGCCAGAACAATTACGAACGTTGTTCCAATTGAGCAATATCCAGCCAATGATGGCAGAACACATAAAAAATTAGGCAGGAGCTATTTGTGGACAGCACAAAAGTACAAGAATTATTAGCAGAAGCACTGAACCTTCAGGAAATTTTCGTGAAAGGGGAAGGCAGTCATTACGAAGTTGTTGCGGTTGATCCATGTTTTGACGGCATGAATCGAGTTAAGAAGCAGCAACTAATCTACGGCCCACTAATGGAATACATTCAACGCAATGACATCCATGCTCTTTCTATTAAGGCTTTCACGCCGGAAGAGTGGGAACGTGATAAGAAACTGATGTCACTTTAAGGTTTATGATGGAAAAGTTTCGAGTTATTGGATCGGATAAGCCGCTAAGCGGTGAAGTGACGATCTCAGGCGCAAAAAATGCAGCGCTACCTATCTTATTTGCTTCAATTCTTGCTGAAGAGCCAGTGGAAGTAAGTAACGTTCCTCACCTACGTGACATCGATACTACGATGGAACTGCTTAAGCGTTTAGGCGCAAAAGTATCGCGTAATGGTAGTGTTCATGTTGATGGCAGCGAAATTAATGAATTTTGTGCGCCTTACGATTTAGTGAAAACAATGCGTGCTTCTATCTGGGCTTTAGGTCCTCTAGTCGCTCGTTTTGGTGAAGGCCAAGTGTCACTTCCAGGCGGTTGTGCAATTGGTGCTCGACCTGTTGATCTGCATATCCACGGCCTAGAGCAACTAGGTGCGACCATTAAGTTGGAAGATGGTTATGTGAAAGCAAGTGTTGATGGCCGTCTGAAAGGCGCGCACATCGTGATGGATAAAGTAAGTGTGGGTGCCACCATTACTATCATGTGTGCAGCAACGCTAGCGGAAGGAACAACAGTACTCGATAACTCAGCGCGTGAGCCTGAGATTGTTGATACGGCTGACTTCCTAAACAAACTGGGTGCTAAAATTTCTGGCGCAGGTACAGATACGATTACTATCGAAGGCGTTGAACGTCTTGGTGGTGGCCAACACTCTGTGGTTGCTGACCGTATTGAAACAGGTACTTTCCTGGTTGCTGCTGCTGTTTCTGGCGGTAAAGTGGTTTGTCGCAACACCAACGCTCATCTTCTTGAAGCTGCCTTAGCGAAGCTTGAAGAAGCGGGTGCGAAGGTTGAAACGGGCGAAGACTGGATCAGTCTTGATATGACGGGTCGTGAACTGAAAGCGGTGAAAATCGTAACGGCACCTCACCCTGGTTTCCCAACCGACATGCAAGCACAGTTTACTCTGCTTAACATGATGGCGAAGGGCAGTGGTGTTATCACTGAGACTATCTTTGAAAACCGTTTTATGCACATTCCTGAGTTACAGCGAATGGGTGCAAAAGCGGAAATCGAAGGCAACACGGCTATCTGTGGTGAAACGGAAAAACTGAGCGGCGCTCAAGTAATGGCAACGGACCTTCGCGCATCTGCGAGCCTTGTAATTGCTGGCTGTATTGCTCAAGGTGAAACCATCGTTGACCGTATTTATCACATCGATCGTGGCTACGATAAGATTGAAGATAAATTGTCAGCCTTAGGCGCAAACATTACACGATTTCGTGAGTCGAGCTAACTTAGGTTAGTGACTTCATGAATCAGTAAGATAAAAACATAAAAGTCGGAACCTTGGTTTCGGCTTTTTTATAGTTGTATTTACCGCAAGTAAATCTATTGCTCATTTTTGCGTGAATAGATGAATCAACTTGGCGGTCGGTGAGGAACAAAATGATAGCAATATTACGTATTTTCGCAGTGGCGATATTTGCGATTCTTATGTTTGTATTTGGTTGTGGTTACTGCCTATTAAGTCCACGCAACCCGAAACACGTATTTACCTTTGGCCGTTATTTCGGTCGCATGTCGAAGATCTTCGGCATGAAGTTAGAGCTTCGCATCCCAGAAGATGCTTACTCTCGCGGCCAACATGTTTATGTAGCGAACCACCAAAACAGCTGGGATCTATTCACGATTTCATCTGCGGTAACGCCAAAAGTGGTAACTGTTGGTAAAAAGAGCCTAGTGTGGATGCCTCTATTTGGTCAGCTTTACTGGTTGACGGGTAACATCCTAATTGACCGTGCTAACCGCAGCAAAGCGGTAGGTACGATTGATCAGGTCGTGACGAGTCTAAAAGAGAGCGATGTTTCAGTTTGGATGTTCCCTGAGGGCACTCGTTCTCGTGGCCGTGGTCTGCTGCCATTCAAAACAGGTGCATTCCATGCTGCGATTGGTGCTGGCTTACCTATCATCCCTATCGTATGTAGCTCAACAGGTGGCGTGAAGCTAAACCGTTGGAACAATGGCCACGTGATTGTTGAAATGCTGCCACCAATCAGCACCGAAGGCTACGACAAGTCTAATGTTCGTGAACTGGCTAACCTAGCTCGTGAGCAGATGGCTGCGAAACTTGAAGAGTTAGACAAAGAAGTGGTTGAGCTTAATAAAAAGTAATTATCTAAGCGAAACGATGAACAATAAAAAAGGTTGCCAACGGGGCAACCTTTTTTGTATCTAATAAACACTCAGCATTACGCTAAGTCGTTTATCCGAAGGTGTTTAATCTAGAGATTAAAAGCTATTTGCGAACCGCAATAGCTTCGATCTCGATACCTACATCTTTTGGTAGACGAGCTACTTCAACACATGAACGTGCAGGGTAGTTTGCAACGCCGTGCTCATCGAAGAATTTGCCGTAAACCTCGTTTACTGTGCCGAAGTCGTTTAGGTCTTTAACGAATACCGTTAGTTTTACGATGTCTTTTACAGTCAGGCCTGAAGCTTCAACAACCGCTTGAACGTTGTCTAGAGATTGGCGAGCTTGCTCTGCGATATCAGCAGATACTTCACCAGTTGCTGGGTTTACTGGGATTTGACCAGAAGTCAGTACCATGTTGCCAAGGTCAACGCCTTGTACGTATGGGCCGATTGCAGCTGGAGCAGATTCTGTGTGAAGTACTTTAGTCATTGGTTTATTCCATCAGTTATTAGATAAAAATCAATTTTCAGTGTGCCTTCAAACTTTGGATAGGTAAAGTGCAAAATACCCCGCACAGGCGAGGTATTTGATAGTTTTTACATTCGGTCTGCTTTGCCGTATGACGTTATCTTTCTGTTACGATCTCGCGAGAGAAGACTTTTTCGCAATACTTACACTTCAATCGAATATCTTCTTTCTTTTCAAAGATCTTAAAGCTACTTTCAACCGGTTCATTGTGAGTAATACAGTTAGTATTTGGACACTCGAACACATCGTTGATTTGCTCAGGAAGTTCTAGTGGTAGCTTCTTAACTACTTCGTAATCTTCGATTTGGTTTACTGTTGCATGAGGCGCATAAAGTGCCAGCTTGCTCGCCTGTTCTTCTGTGATAAACACATTCTCAATCTTGAGCAGGTCTTTTCCGCCTAGTGCAGAAGACGGTAGATTCAGGCCAATCGTCACGCGCTGATGAGAATTGTGCATGTCGAACAGTTTTAGCACCTTGATCCCGATATTAGCTGGGATATGGTCGATAACAGTACCGTTTCTGATTGCTTCAACTTTTAATTGAGTCTCTTTAGACATGATATCTCTCCTCTACAGCGTTTCGTTAAGAACAAGGGCTAGCAATGCTTCACGAGCGTAAACACCATTCTCTGCTTGCTGGAAGTAGTAAGCGTAAGGTGTTTTATCGACATCGACAGTAATTTCATCAACGCGAGGAAGAGGGTGCAGAACCTTCAGGTTATCGCGTGCATTTTCCAGCATCGAAGCGGTCAGGATGTATGCGGATTTTATGTGCGCGTATTCTGACTCATCGAAGCGCTCTTTTTGAACTCGAGTCATGTACAAGACATCGAGCTCAGGAATCACATCTTCCATGTCCGTCAATAGTTGGTACTTGATGCCCGCTTCATCAAGCTCTTCGCAAATGTAGTCTGGCATCGCTAGAGCTTCTGGAGCCACGAAGTAGAAACAGATGTTGTCGAACTTCGCTAGTGCTTGAGTCAATGAGTGAACCGTACGGCCGTACTTAAGGTCACCAACGAATGCAACGTTTAGGTTGTCGAGGCGGCCTTGTGTCTCAGCGATAGAGAATAGGTCTAGTAACGTTTGTGTTGGGTGTTGGTTTGCGCCGTCACCTGCGTTAATAACAGGTACACCGTTTGAGAACTCAGAAGCCAGACGCGCTGCGCCTTCTTGAGGGTGACGCATCACGTAAGCGTCAACGTATGAAGAGATAACCTGTACCGAGTCCGCTAGCGTTTCGCCTTTCTTTGCCAAAGAAGTGTTACCACCACTGTCGAAACCAATCACATCACCACCGATGCGTTGAATCGCAGTTTCAAAAGAGAGACGAGTTCGCGTAGAAGGTTCGAAGAAGCAGCTGGCAACAACTTTGTTCTTGATGAGTTCTGGGTTTGGCTCAGCCTTTAGCTGACCTGCCGTTTGAACAATTAATTCTAGCTCTTCACGAGAAAGCTCTGGAATTGAGATGATGTGCTTTTGATAGAGCGAATTCGCCATGATCTTCTTCCCCACAATAATGTATTGGCCATAAAAAAGCCCCCCATAATGGGAGGCTTTAAAAAAGTGCTGAAAAGCAGAATAGACGGCCTGGTAAGCATCTTAGCTTACGAGCAATATTTGGTGTTTTCACAATATTACTATGTGTTATCACAATATTGGTTGGCGTCATTTTCACTACTCTCAGACAAATTGCCAAGAATTATACGCTTTCAATTTGTGAGCGCAAGCGATTACATCAAGCTTTTGTTTACTTTCATTATTGTCTATTGACCAAGCGTCGCGACCATCACCGCCTTGATGGTGTGCATGCGATTTTCAGCTTCATCAAATACAATCGAGTAGTCAGATTCAAACACTTCGTCAGTCACTTCCAAGCCGTTCATTCCATACTTGTCAGAGACTTGCTGACCAATCACAGTTTCATTGTTGTGGAAAGCGGGTAGGCAGTGCATGAACTTCACTTGAGGGTTACCAGTTAGCTTAATGACATCCATATTCACTTGGTATGGTTTCATTACCGCCACACGTTCGTCCCAAGCTTCAGGGGCTTCGCCCATCGAAACCCAAACATCGGTGTATAGGTAATCACAACCTTTCACGCCTTCAGCAACGTCTTCAGTTAACGTGATTTTTGCGCCAGTGTTTTGCGCAATGGTTTGGCACTCTTCAACAAGCTGCTCTTCTGGCCAAAAGGCTTTTGGCGCGACAAGGCGAATATCCATGCCCATCTTCGCGGCTCCGACTAACAGAGAGTTACCCATGTTATTGCGTGCATCGCCTAGATAAGCAAAGCTGATTTGGTGTAGATGCTTCCCGCGGCCATGCTCAAGCATAGTGAGGAAATCAGCCAAAATCTGAGTAGGGTGGAACTCATCGGTTAAACCATTCCAAACCGGCACGCCCGCATAAGCGCCTAAGTCTTCAACGATACTTTGGCCAAAGCCACGATATTCAATGCCATCGTACATGCGTCCCAATACACGCGCCGTATCTTTCATTGATTCTTTTTGACCAATCTGAGAACCAGAAGGGCCAAGGTAAGAGACTTGAGCACCTTGATCAAAGGCGGCCACTTCAAACGCACATCGTGTTCGAGTTGATGCTTTCTCGAAGATCAAAGCAATGTTTTTGCCGTTGAGTTTCTTCTGCTCAGTGCCTGCATACTTAGCTTTTTTTAGGTCAGCAGACAGGTCGAGTAAAAACTGAATCTCTTTAGGAGTAAAGTCGAGAAGTTTTAGAAAGTTACGATTGCGAAGATTAAAGGCCATCTCTCGCTCCTTGCGTATATAGAATCAATGAAGAACTTAGTTAAACATAAAAATGCTATATTTGTGAATATTTATTTTATTAATTTGATAAAAAAGGCCAGTAAATGAATACTGGCCTAGATAAGATTATTGAGTCTGTTTAACTGAGCTCTTTGACTTAGATACCATCTCTTTCGATAGGGCAACTCATACAGCGCGCGCCGCCACGACCACGGCCTAGCTCGTTGCCAGGAATCGTTAGAACTTCGATACCCGCTTTGTCGTATTTCTCATTGGTGTAAACATTACGTTCATAACCAATCACGGTACCTGGTTTCACTGTCAGTACGTTGTTAGCGTCATTCCACTGTTCACGCTCAGCTTCGTAGTTATCACCGCCGGTAGTGATGATCTTCAGTTGATCAAGGCCTAGTGCGCCTTCAATCGCTGACAGGTAGTTTTCAGCTTTCTCGACACGCATTTCGCCGTTTTCTTTTGGCGTTAAGCGCCAAGTGTCGAGGTCTTTACGAACGATCTCTGGATAGACAGAGAACGTGTCGATATCCATGTGTGTCATCACCGTATCAAGGTGCATACAAGAGCGGTGTTTTGGTAGATCGATCGCAATCACTTCGCTCGCTTGGCCTGATCTAAATAGGCTAGCCGCTAGGTTTTCGACACCTTGTGGTTTCGTACGCTCTGAAATACCAACCAGTACCGCACCTTTACCGATAACCAGTACGTCACCGCCTTCAATGTTAGCGTTGTCGTAGTGAAGGTCTTCGTCACCAAAGTACTTAATGAAATCTTGGCCTGCGAACACTGGGTGCCAGCGGTAGATAGCACGCAGGTGGTTCGTTTCACGTTGACGTGCAGGCTTCATCATTGGGTTAAGCGATACACCACCGTAAACCCAGCAAGAAGTATCTCGCGTAAATAGGTGGTTAGGCAGTGGCTCGATAACGAAATCGAGTGGTCGATGCATTTTAGGCAGCATCGATGATGATTTGATAGGAAGCTCAGAGTAGGCCAAGCCACCGAGTAAGATCGTTGCTAGATGCTCATTATCCATTTGAGCAAGGTAGTTTCTTAAGTCACGGGCGAAAGTCGGCCCATAACGGAAATCTGAGATTTGAGTATTCAGCAACCACTCACGAGCCTGAGATACGGCAAGCGTTTCTACTAGCAGGTCATGTAGCAGTAGTACTTCTACGTCTTGGCTGCGCAGCGTTTCTGCAAAGGCATCATGTTCTTCACCAGCGGCTTCAACGGCAAGTACATCATCAAATAGAAGATCATGACAGTTTGAAGGGGTGAGGTGGGTGAGTGCTCTTTCAGGTCTATTTAGGAGAACTCGTCTCAATTGACCGACTTCGGAGCCAACGTACAGCTTACTCATTTTGCATCCTTACTATTAATCCAGCGTCTATTTATGACAAGCTTGTCCGTAATATGCAAGTTTTGTAGATTGAGTTAATACAAGGTATTTGGGTAATAATTGGTCATAAAACCTGTGATTTTTAAGTTTATACAGATTAAATTCCAACTAACTGGCTATCGAACGGAACAACGTTTTTGAGGATCTATGCTCAATTCGTGGCTTGTTAGAATTGAATTTTGCTTATTAATAGTGATTTTTTATTCACTATTATGCACTTTTTGATAACAAGCTGAGGATTTATGCACCCCAAAAGCGGTTTAGCGTATGCACCTAACGTGACTAATCACGCAAGTTTTATTCAATAAGCCCTAAAGTGGCCACAAAAACGAAATGCTAAAATACGGCGCAGTTAATAAAATGTTGAAAATTTGTTTCTGTGATTTTGATTTCACTTTTGAATTGATATTGGCGCTGCGATCTCGCGATAAACTTACCTTTCTAGGCCTGATCTGGGTGGCTTTTCTGGACGATCCGTGCCATATTTCGTGGCAATCAAATTTGATCTTTTCATAGTCAACACTCTGGAGCAGACACATGTCTCACGAAGATGAATATCTATCAGTAGCGGAATTAATTGAATTTCAAAAGGAAGAGACTCGCGACATCATTACAGCATTAATTGAAGATGGTAGCGATCCTGAAGCTCTATACGATATCGAGCATCACCTATTTGCTGAAGATTTCGATGTGCTTGAGAAAGCGGTTGTTGAAGCATTCAAAATGGGCTTTGAAGTGCTTGAAGCTGAAGAGACAGAAGACGAAGATGGCAATAAGCTACTTTGTTGTGATGCAACGATGCAATGTACTCTGAATGCAGAAGCGATTGATGAGCAAGTTGAGAAGCTTGTAAACCTTGCAGAGAAGTTTGACATTATCTACGACGGTTGGGGCACTTACTACGAAGGTGAAGATGCTATCTACCCAGACGAAGATGATGAAGGCGAAGAGTAATTCTTTCCCAATTTTAAAAAATGCCAGCCTCGAGCTGGCATTTTTTTACCCTCAGAAAAATAAATGTCTTTATATGCATTCATTCATTATAATGCGGTCAAAATTGATCTAGCTCAAGGAATGATATGCGGTTGCTTCTCGATGGTCTTTGGCAAATTTCGCCACTGACGGATCTCTCTATCCCACAAGATGACATCACCTTTCCGGCTCCGTTAAGCTCAAAGCTCCCTGATAGCTTGAGTGAAAGTCAAATTGCAGAGCAAGAGTGGCACCTGATGCACGACATCGAAGTGGATGACGCTATGTTAGCGTGTCCATTTGTTGAGTTAGTGATGGCTGGAGTCGATTATTTTGCTGAAGTTCGACTTAATGGTGTGGCTGTTTTTGATTGTGATGGTAGCCAAGCTGAATACCGTAAAGATATCCGTCCTTATATGCAGTCCGGCCGAAACCGTTTCGAGATCCTTTTCCTTGAAGAAGAGGAGAGCCTATTGCTTGAAGAAGACATGGATGACTCTGTATCTTCACAGGCTATCGCTAAATCTGATTCACGCATCGGGATTTGGCAAGCGCCATACCTGCAGTTCGTTCGAAACGTCAAGCTAGAGCAAGTTGTCACAGAGCAGATCTGGCACCACGGTGGTGGCTGTGAGTTTAAAGTGGATGTTATCTATCAAACGCTAAAGGCGGGGTTAGTATCGGCATCCATCAAGTTTAATGGTATGACTCTCGTGATGCCGATTGATGTACGCGCTGAACATACTGGCGTCGTGTTCCAGGTCGAAGCTCCTATCATTTTTGATATTGAGAATCCTAACCCCAAGTATCTATACCCATTAGAAGTGGTACTTGATGGGCAAGAAGAGAGTTCTTTTGTTGCCTTGAACCCAACTTCTTGCGTCAGTAACTTTTTACGCTAATTCATAATCTTTTAGTGCTACCTTCTTTCGCTATAGCGGCGCATTCTGCTTATAACGACTTGGCCATGACAACCTCACAAGCGTCGTGGCCTGTTTCTCCCCAAGCTGACTCAAGATGCTCAAACCCAAGCTTCTCATAGAGTTTGACCGCAGCACCCAAGCACTTCGTCGTTTCTAAATACATGTGTTGATACCCAAGTTGCTTGGCTTGCTTTAAGCTCAAAGCGACAATTCGCTTGGCTAGGCCATGCCCTCGAGTTTGCGGTAAGAAGTACATCTTTTGTAGCTCACACACATTGGGTTTACCTGCTAGAGGGGCAAAGCCACCGCCTCCGACGATCTTTCCGTTGTGTTCGATAACCCAGTACATTGCATTCGCTTGGCTATAGACAGAGTACATATCATCGAGTGTTGGGTCGGCTACGCCATAACCTTTATCTTCTGTGAGTCCATGCTCAGCCGAAACTTGGCGAATGATTTGTGCGATGCTTGGGTTGTCTTGCGGTGTAATGGGTCTAAGGGTGAACTCAGCAATTTGTTCCATGATCTGCCTATGAAAGGGTCACTAATATGTGACCCAATATATGGTGACTAAGCATGTTGGTGCAAACAGAATTGTTGTTGTGCCATTTGGTCGCCTGATTTACGTAACCAGACTTTCTCGTGGAAGTAGTAAGCAACGGTATTTAAAGTTGGCTCTAGCAAAGCCATCACGCCGCCTATGAAAGCATCTCCAGTCAACAAGTAGACAACGGTAAAGGCAACACTAAAGTGGATGGTAGCAAAGCTTGCTGTTTTTAATTTGGTCATCCACTGGCGAGCTTTAAGAGCTGGAACTTGAGCCCACGCCTTTTCATGAAAATAGAAGGCAACAGTATTCACAGAGGGCTCAATCATAGCGATTAAGCTACCAATTAAGATGTCGCCTGTTAGTACATAAGCGACACTAAATGCGATAGTAAAATGTAATGCAGCAAAGGTTAGTGTCTTTTTCATGATAATTACTCAGTCGTTGTGTTGTTTTGATAGGTCTATTATTGAGAATTATTATCATTAAGTATAATGGGAAGTAGAGATTAATTTGATAGATGAAACCTATCAATCAGTGTGGCTAGAGTGAGAAGCATTGGATTATTGGAATCAGGGACATAAAAAAAGGCTGGTCACCAAGACCAACCTTTCTATTTAGACCGAGAAGTTTGAAGCCTTCTCGTTCACTCGGTTTTAAAGCGCAGCGATTGTCGCTTTTTGCTCTTCAAGCTTAACAAGAGTTTCCTTGTAGCCTTCAAGCTTTTCACGCTCTTTCGCGATAACTGCTTCTGGTGCTTTAGCAACGAAACCTTCGTTACCTAGCTTACCTTCGATACGTTTAATCTCGCCGTGAGTCTTAGCGACTTCTTTATCTAGACGAGCAAGCTCTGCATCTTTGTCGATAAGACCCGCCATTGGGATCATCAACTCAGATTTGCCAACCAGTTTAGTTGCACAAGCAGGAGTCTCTTCACCATCAGCTAGAACTTTAATATCGTCTAGCTTAGCTAGAGAAGTAAGAACGATCTTGTTCGCTTCGATACGAGCGGCATCTTTCTCATCAGCAACCTTGATCATTACTTCTAAGCCTTGGCTTGGTGCAATGTCGTATTCCGCACGTAGGTTACGGATAGCAGTGATGAAAGTCTTAACCCATTCGATGTCGTCAACGATCTCAGCATTGAAGTTAGCTTCATTAAACTGAGGAAGCGCTTGAGTCATGATTGTCTCGCCTTCAACGCCGTCTACTAGCGGATTAACGCTCTGCCAGATAGATTCAGTGATGTAAGGAAGAACAGGGTGAGCAAGACGCAGAGTCTTCTCAAGAACCGTGATAAGCGTGTAACGAGTCGCTTGTTGTTGAGCTTCAGTACCTTTCCAAAGAACAGGTTTAGTTAGCTCTAAGTACCAGTCACAGAATTGGTTCCAGATGAATTCGTAAAGCGTGTTTGCTGCCATGTCTAGACGGTAGTTGTCTAGGTGAGCATTAAACTCTTTCGCTGCAACTTCAAACTGAGACTCAATCCACTTATCGGCTAGAGAGAATTCCATGTTTGCGCGGTCTTCTACAGACAGTGACATGCCACAGTCGTGCTCTTCTGTGTTCATTAGTACGTAACGGCTTGCGTTCCATAGCTTGTTACAGAAGTTACGGTAACCTTCAAGACGCTTCATATCCCAGTTGATGTCACGGCCAGTTGAAGCCATAGCAGCAAGAGTGAAACGCAGTGCGTCAGTACCGTATGGTTCGATACCGTTTTCGAAAGTCTTACGTGTCGCTTTTTCGATCTTAGCAGCCAGTTTAGGTTGCATCATGTTGCCACAACGCTTTTCTACTAGCTCTTCAAGGCCGATGCCATCAATCATGTCGATTGGGTCAAGTACGTTACCTTTCGACTTAGACATCTTATCGCCGTTTTCATCACGGATAAGACCTGTCATGTAAACAGTTTTGAAAGGTACTTGAGCCTTGCCATCTTCGTCTTTCACGAAGTGCATGGTCATCATGATCATACGAGCAACCCAGAAGAAGATAATATCAAAACCAGATACTAGTACTTCAGATGGGTGGAATGTTTTCAGTGCTTCAGTATCTTCAGGCCAGCCTTGTGTGCCGAACGTCCAAAGTGCAGAAGAGAACCAAGTATCCAGTACGTCGTCGTCTTGCTTAAGCACAACAACAGGCGCTAGGTTGTTCTTTTCACGAACTTCTTCTTCAGTGCGACCTACGTAAACTTTACCATCGTTGTCGTACCATGCTGGGATACGGTGGCCCCACCAAAGTTGACGAGAGATACACCAGTCTTGCACGTCACGCATCCACGCGAAGTACATGTTTTCGTACTGCTTAGGTACGAATTGGATTTGACCATCTTCAACCGCTTTAACTGCAGGTTCTGCAAGAGGCGCTGTGCGCACGTACCATTGGTCAGTCAGCATTGGTTCGATAACCACGCCACCACGGTCGCCGTAAGGGACAGTCAGGTCGTGATCTTTGATCTCTTCAAGAAGACCAAGCTCATCGAATTCAGCAACGATAGCTTTACGTGCAGCAAAACGCTCCATACCTTGGTACTTAGCAGGGATACCTGTTGAGTAAACATCGCTTTCTTCGCCGTTAGTCGTGAAGACTTCAGCAGCATCACGGATATCAGCATTGAACGTTAGGATGTTGATCATCGGTAGGTTGTTGCGCTTACCCACTTCGTAATCGTTAAAGTCATGAGCTGGAGTGATCTTCACACAACCCGTGCCTTTTTCCATGTCTGCGTGCTCATCGCCTACGATAGGGATAAGACGGTTTACAACAGGAAGTAGGATTTCTTTGCCGATAAGATCTTTGTAACGAGGATCTTCTGGGTTAACAGCAACACCAGTATCGCCAAGCATGGTTTCAGGACGAGTAGTCGCAACAACGATGTAGTCTTTACCATCTGCCGTTTTAACACCGTTCGCTAGCGGGTAGCGGAAGTGCCACATGAAACCTTTTTTGTCTTTGTTTTCAACTTCAAGATCCGAGATTGCAGTGTGCAGTTTAGGATCCCAGTTTACTAGACGTTTACCACGGTAGATTAGGTCTTCTTCGTATAGACGAACAAACACTTCTTGAGTCGCAGCCGATAGGCCGTCATCCATAGTGAATCGTTCACGATCCCAATCTACAGATGCACCAAGACGACGAAGTTGTTGAGTGATCGTGCCACCTGATTCGCCTTTCCATTCCCAGATCTTGTCGATGAAAGCTTCACGGCCGTAGTCGTGTTTTGTTTTGCCTTCTTCGGCAGCAATCTTACGCTCAACAACCATTTGAGTTGCGATACCTGCGTGGTCAGTACCCACTTGCCAAAGCGTGTTTTTGCCTTTCATACGTTGAGCACGGATAAGCGTATCCATGATCGTATCTTGGAACGCGTGACCCATGTGTAGGCTGCCAGTGACGTTCGGTGGCGGGATCATGATGCTGTAAGCTTCTTTTGATGTGTCACCGTGTGGCTTAAAGTAGCCTTTCTCTTCCCAAGTCTTATACAGAGCTTGTTCGATTGATGTTGGGTTGTATGTCTTTTCCATAGTGCTCTTAAACGGATACTGTGAATGGTTAATCGTGGTCAAACTTCATAAGTGAAGCTTCTTGAATCTAAATCCAAAGATAGCTTTAACTATGAGGTTTGACTATGGATGTTGAATCTCGATAGTTTGTAGCTGATATCTAGCTTGACGGTAAATTTTATACCTTTCTCGAGCGAGTTGCTTAGCTTTTTCTTCGCAAGGGACGAAGTCTATCACCTGAGCAAAGGCGTTCGCAAAGGTTGTATGATTATCGGCCAGATTAATTACTAGCTGACGATTCCAATTATGTTTTACGCCTTGATAGCCAATTTCGATGTTGGTTGAATACTTCGGGCCTTCGCCAACCAAGTTGTGCGCAATAAAATCACAGGGTTCGACTTGCCAGAAAACTTCAGCAATACGCTCGGCATGCTCTTTGTCATTACAGTTGAGATAAAGTTTAGCGCCTTGTTTTGCAAAGTGCTGAGCAAGAAACAGCACATAGTGAGCAAAACCATCTTCGCTGGCTTGCGGGCTGTCTGAAGGCACAATGTAAAATGTAGCAGTCTGCATACTTAATACTCGAACTGAAAATCGTGGATATCAATGTTACTTGGTTAACAGGGTCTAACAAATAGCGCTTATTAAAAAAGGGCCCGTAGGCCCTTTTTATTATTTTGAAGATTGCTCTTCAGTCTCTTGGCCGCTGCGGTTCAATAAGAATTGGACTAGCATTGAGACAGGACGACCTGTCGAGCCTTTCGCTGCGCCTGACTTCCAAGCTGTACCAGCACTGTCGATGTGTGCCCAGTGGTACTTCTTAGTGAATTTAGACAGGAAACAACCAGCAGTGATTGTGCCGCCAGGACGGCCACCGATGTTCGCCATATCAGCGAATGGGCTGTTTAGCTGCTCATGGTACTCGTCTGCCATTGGTAGACGCCATGCACGGTCACTTGCTTGCTCTGAAGCATTAACAAGTTCGTGAGAAAGTGGGTTGTGGTTCGATAGAACGCCACTGATGTGGTGACCTAGAGCGATAACACATGCGCCAGTTAGCGTAGCAACATCGACAACACAGTCAGGTTCAAAACGCTCAACGTAAGTTAGAGCATCACATAGAACCAAGCGACCTTCAGCATCAGTGTTGAGTACTTCAACCGTTTGGCCTGACATTGTCGTTAGGATATCACCTGGACGGTAAGCATTGCTGCCCGGCATGTTTTCACAACCGGCTAGGATACCAACCACGTTAATAGGCAGGTTCAGCTTAGCCAGTGCTTTCATTGTACCGAATACAGACGCCGCACCACACATGTCGTACTTCATCTCATCCATGCCTTCACCAGGCTTAAGCGAGATACCGCCTGAATCGAAAGTCAGACCTTTACCTACTAATACAATCGGCTTCGCATCTGGATCCGGAGCGCCTTTGTATTCCATGATAGACATCATCGATTCATTTTTAGAGCCACGGCCAACTGCTAGGTATGATGTCATACCCAGTTTTTCCATCTCTTCTTCGCCAATGATCTTAGTCTTCACTGTCTCGTAATCGTCGGCTAAACGACGAGCTTGAGAAGCAAGGTAAGCAGGGTTTGCGATGTTTGGTGGCATGTTGCCTAGATCTTTAGACGCTTTTACACCTGAAGCAATAGCAAGGCCGTGAGAGATTGCTTTCTCACCCAGGCTCAATTCGCGACGTGTTGGTACATTGAATACCAATTTACGTAGTGGGCGACGAGTCTCTGGCTTGTTGCTCTTGAATTGGTCAAATGTGTAAAGACCATCTTTAGTCGCTTCTACCGCTTGGCGAACTTTCCAATAAGTGTCGCGACCTTTAACGTGAAGTTCTGTAAGGAAACATACAGCTTCCATAGAACCTGTTTCGTTTAGTGTACTGATGGTTTTTTGGATAATTTCTTTGTATTGACGCTCGCCTAGCTCACGTTCTTTACCACAGCCTACCAGTAGAACACGTTCTGAAAGTACACCAGGTACTTGATGCAGTAGTAGCATCTGGCCAGGTTTACCCTCTAGATCACCGCGACGAAGCAGTGAACTAATGTAGCCATCGCTAATCTTATCTAATTGCTCGGCTACTGGAGAAAGGCGGCGCGGTTCGAATACACCGACAACGATACATGCGCTGCGCTGTTTCTCTGGGCTGCCACTTTTTACACTGAACTCCATGCGTACTCCTACATCCTGAAGACAAATCGAACTAAATGTTAGATAATGGGTTCTTACTTGTTGGATCCTATAATGGAACTAACCTTAAAGAAGAACGCTAACACTTAGCTAAAAATTTAAAAAAATAAAAGGTTCAACGGGAAATTATAGTGATTCAATCAAAAAAACAAGTTTTGTATAGGTAATTTGAGCGTGATTATTGTTAGATATTTGATCCGCGAGACAATCAAGAGCCAATTTGCGATCTTTTTTGTTCTCTTTCTCGTGTTTCTCAGCCAAAAATTCATCAGTGTTTTAGCGGATGCCTCTGATGGTGATATCCCTGCGAGTCTTATATTGTCGATTGTTGGCTTAAATATGCCAGCGATGGGCCTATTGATGCTTCCACTCAGTATCTATATTGGTATTTTGCTTACTTTTGGCCGCCTTTACGCTGAAAGTGAAATAGTGGTCATGAACGCCACCGGTATCGGTAATAAATTCCTGATCCAATCTGCGCTTTACCTCGCTTTAATTACGGCATCTGTTGCAGCCTTTAACTCATTTTGGTTATCTCCTTGGTCACAAGACAAAGTTGAACAAATGTATGAAGAAGTAGCTGCAGAGAACAGCGTTGATTTGCTACCAAAAGGTAAGTTTGAAGGTACGCCGGATGGCTCTTCTGTCGTGTTTATTGATGATATCGACGGTAATAAGTTAGAAAACGTGTTCGTAGCTCAAATGCGTCCGCGTGATTCTGTACTGCCAAGTGTGATGTTCTCGAAGTCAGGTGATGTAAAAGAGCTCAGTGATGGTCGCCAAGTGATCGTAATGTACGATGGTACTCGTCATGAAGGCATTCCGACTCGCCTCGACTACAGGGTGACGCACTTTGAAGAATACGAAGGCCTGATTGGTCAGCGTGAAGTTGAGAAGAAAGGTCGAGACTGGGAAGCGATCCCTACGCTTGAACTGATTGGTAACTCAAATAATAGTGCGAAAGCAGAGTTGCAGTGGCGTATTTCTTTGGTACTTTGTATTCCATTGTTGACCATGCTTGTCGTGCCACTGTCTGCGGTAAACCCTCGACAAGGTCGTTTTGCGAAAATCGGCCCAGCAATACTGATTTATCTCACCTATTTCTTAGCAATCAGTGCAACCAAGTCTTCAATCGAAGAGGGGAGCATTCCTGCGGTAATCGGCATGTGGCCAATCAATGCGTTATTGTTATTTGTCGCGATTGGTGCCAACTTTATGGATAGCGTGCCAGTAAGGCGTTTGAAAGAAAAATTCAAGAATAAGAGGTTGGCTTAAGCCGTGTTTAAGATTCTCGATTTATATATAGGCAGAACCATCATCGCAACGACGTCACTGGTATTGGTGACGTTTGTTGGTCTCTCTGGGATCATCAAATATGTAGAACAGCTAAGAAAAGTTGGCCGTGGTACATACGATCTATTACAAGCGCTGTATTTCGTTTTATTGAGTATCCCTCGTGATATCGAAATGTTCTTTCCAATGGCTGCATTGCTTGGCGCATTGATAGGGCTTGGTATGCTTGCTGCAAGTTCTGAGCTTGTCGTTATGCAGGCAGCTGGTTTCTCTAAGTTAGATATCGGCCTATCAGTACTTAAAACAGCTATTCCACTGATGATCGTGGTGACATTGCTTGGTCAATGGGGAGCACCGCAAGCGCAGAAAATGGCTCGTGATTTAAGAACTATCTCGATTGCTGGTGGTAATATTATTTCGACGCAAAGTGGTGTCTGGGCTCGTGATGCCAATGACTTCATCTTCATTGTCAAAATCGATGACCAGAAGCTATATGGAATGAACATGTGGCGCTTTGATGAAAACAAGGCACTTAAAACCGCTATTTATTCTGACGAAGTTGATTACGTTGGAGACAACGTGTGGACGATGAAGGATGTAGAGATCACGTCTTTTGAAAACGAACTTCAAATTACTAAAGAAAGTTTACCGACTTACTCTTGGGAAACGTCATTAGCTCCAGATAAGTTGGCGATAGTAACGGTTAAACCAGAAGAGCTATCGTTAAGTGGGTTGTATGATTATGTTTCTTATCTGAAGGCGTCAGAGCAAGATGCATCACGCTATGAATTGGCGCTGTGGAGAAAGATAACCCAGCCAATTTCGATCGCGGTTATGATGTTGATGGCACTGTCGTTTATCTTTGGTCCTTTGCGTAGTGTGACCATGGGTGCGAGGATTTTGTCAGGTGTTATTGCTGGCTTTACCTTCTATATATCCAGTGAGTTCTTTGGCCCAGTGAGTTTGGTTTATCAAATACCACCCGCCTTTGGCGCAATAGCCCCGAGCGTGGTGTTCCTTGGAATTGCCATCATGCTCTTGAGGCGGAAACTGTAAATAGTAAAAAGGAAGGCATAACGCCTTCCTTTTTTGATCTTGATTGGAGCTAACTTAAATCACATTATCGTGCTTGTGGTAACACAACGACTTCGGTCTTTGCCCAGATATCGTGAAAGCCACGTTTTTCAGGATCGAATGGAACACATAGGTTTGCTAGTCCAAAACCTGAAGTACCTAAACGAATCAGCGCCTGAGTTACTGTGATCGCTGAGCCATCTTTGTTTTGAACGCGCAGCTTCCAAGCTCTCATGCCGAGAGTTTGACCAGCTCTAGTCCAGAAGAACACGAAGAAATATACCCAAACGGCGACTAAGTAAAAGGTATATGCAGGGCTCCAAATCGGATGGTTGGTTAAGAAGTCACTAACATCGGCATAACCGCTGTGGTTAAAAATGCCGAGAGCCATGAGCGCGTGCAGTAGAGCGACAATGACGCCAGCCGCCAACATTTCAATAGCGATTACGATCAGAGCGTCGTAGAACAAGGCACCAAATCGGCGCATGACTCCTGCTGGTGGCAGAGTGTTTGTTGATGTCATGTGTTATTACTTCTTTAAAAATTGAGGCGTCAGAATATAGTTTAAGGCTTAGCCTGAAAAGAGACATGACGCACAGCTTATGACTTAGTGGCGAAATTATCGGCAAACACACATGAATTCAAGTTTTTATACTTGCCACATCAGTTCGCATACGTATAATGCCAAACATCGAAAGGGCAATGCCCCAAGATAATGCCGGTATGGTGAAATTGGTATACACGACGGATTCAAAATCCGTTGCCTTCGGGCGTGGCGGTTCAAGTCCGCCTACCGGTACCATATTTAAATGACAAAGCCTCGACGAAAGTCGGGGCTTTGTTGTATCTGGGATATAGGAAGCGTTGCCTTCGCGGTGGCGGCAGGAATGCCTGTCCAATCAGTCCGCCTACCGGTACCAAACATAGAAAGGTCGCTTTTATAGCGACCTTTCGTCGTTTTGGGCGTTTGTGAATTTTAAATCCAGCGTGTCGGCTTGGATGCAAGCCCAGCCAAGTCACCTACCGGCACCATATTTAAATGACAAAGCCTAGATGAAAATCGGGGCTTTGTTGTATCTGGGGTATAGGAAGCATTGCCTTCACGGTGGCGGCAAGAATGCCTGTCCAATCAGTCCGCCTATCGGTACCAAACATAGAAAGGTCGCTTTTATAGCGACCTTTCTATGTTTTGGACGTATGTGAATTTGAAATCCGGCGTGTCGTTGCAGTTGCTCTTCAATCAGACAGATCTTGATGTTTCACTCCTAAATCTCATAATTTCCCTTCGCTATTCGATCTGATAATGAATTAATTATCTTAAATCATGATGTTACCTGTCATTCTCTTTTCTATTGTCTATGTTTAAAGGACTAACAGAGGAGATAGATATGCTGACAGTAACCCCTTACTTGTTTTTTGATGGTCGTTGTAATGAAGCGTTGGATTTTTATCACAAGTGTTTTGGTGGTGTGGTTTTATCTAAGCAGCTTTTTAGTGATGCACCACAGGTAATCGAGGGCGCTCAACCTGATTGGGTTATGCATGCTGAGTTCGAAGCGTTTGGTATGAAGCTGATGATGTCTGATGGTGTTAAGGCAAAAGAACTTGAAGGCAACAATCTCGCTCTCTCTCTTGTGACTGAAGATACCGCGACTCAAGAACAAATCTTTGAAAAGCTCAAGAAGGGAGGGCGGATAATGACTCCACTCGCAGATACTTTTTGGGGGGCTCGATTTGGCAAAGTAGAAGATAAATTCGGTATACGCTGGATGGTGCACTGCGACTCTTTAAGTTGAGCCTGTGAAATTGGATAGTGAAATTGCTGCTTGGTTTTATTAGAATTATAAATAGAGATTAATCATCAATATTATATATAAAAATGGGCAGCATAAAGATTACCGTAGATCGCATTCAGCCCGGTCTGCATATACGACTCCCCGTAAAATGGAATGAACACCCATTTTTATTCAACAGCTTTAAAATCAAAGATGACGCTCAAGTAAAAGTAATTCGACATCTTGGGATTAAGCACGTCTATATAAACCTGAGTCAAAGTGATACCTCACCTTTACCTGTTAATCACGTAGGTGAACAAGAAGTCGATATTGATTCACAGGTAAGCCTTGAAACGGAAAGAATGTGGAAAGATAAGCATGAGCGTATCGAAACCCTTAGCTCTTACCGCCGCAGGGTGAGTCATTGTGAGAGAGAGTTTGAACGTTCGCTTGCTCGAATGCGATCTGTGATGACCAAGATCCGTAACAGACCTTTAGATGCGGTAGGGGAGGTTAAGGCTCTTGTTGATGATATCGTTGAAACTCTAGTGAGCGATGATAACGTCACCTTGCACCTTATGAATGCTAAAGCAGATTTCGAAGATATTTACTTTCATACTCTAAATGTTTCGGTTGTTGCACTGATGATAGGAAAGGCCAAAGGCTATAACACACAGCAATTGAAAGACCTCTCATTCGCAGCGTTGTTTCACGATGTAGGCAAGATCAAAATACCAGTCGCGATACTAAGAAAGCAGAGTGCACTAACGGTGCCAGAAGAGAACTACCTGAAGCTTCATACTAAATACGGTGCGGATATTGTATCGGCAATTGATGACTTTCCTGAAAGTGCTAAAAAGGTGATCGCTCAACATCATGAGATGAATGATGGTTCTGGCTACCCCGAGGGCTTAAAAGAACATGAGATTGATGAATTTGCCAAGATAGTCGCCGTGGCTAATGCATTTGATAACCTTTGCCATGGTAAAACGCAATCTCAACAAATGATCCCGTATTTGGCACTGTCCCACCTATATAAGAGCTGCAAGCATCTATATAGCCAAGATAACTTGGGGCTGTTAGTTAAGTTCATGGGAGTCTATCCACCAGGAACTGTAGTACAGCTTTCAAATGACTCGATTGGGATTGTGATATCCGTTAACGCTAAACATATGCTTTATCCAAATGTACTTATCTATGATCCTAGCGTGCCAAGAACCCAAGCTCCGATCATTGACCTCTTTATTAAAGAGATCAAAATCGTTAATGCCGTTCATCCAAGCAAATTACCTGAACAAGTTCGAGAGTATCTAAACCCTAGGGCTCGTTTATCTTACTTTTTTGATAGTGGAGAGTAGTTATCCACAGGTCGTTGTGGGTAATTTGTTCGAAACTTGGGGTGAAAGTGGTATAAATAAGCCCTTGGTTGAAATGTCTTCGCTTAACCTCTTTTTTTAATAAAAAACGCATTTATTGCTTGCCAATATGAGCGGCATCTCTATAATGCCGCCTCACTGACACGGCAGACGCCACAAGGCTTCAGCGAGAAATGTTAGTAAGGCAACTAGCTTTAAGCGATGATTCGCTTCTACTTTTAGAAAGTAGGAATTAATTCCAAATAAGTGTTTGACACTGAGAATTAAATCGCTAGAATGGCCGCCTCTTCCGAAGTGATGTAAGTCACAACGAAGAGAAGCTCTTTAACAATTTAAACCTATCAATCTGTGTGGGCACTCGTTGATGAATATCAAAACGTTTTATCTTCCCTTTTTTAAAGAGAAGTAAAACAGATTCCTCGGAATCAAATTTGGTTTCAATGAACTGAGTGACCAATACGAATAACTTCGGTTATTTGGCACAGTCAATTCATTGCCATTCTGTTGGAATGGTAATAGCTTTAGAATTACATAGTAGTTTTGAAGTCAGTATT